>ONXS01000040.1 GCA_900321855.1 uncultured Eubacteriales bacterium
TGAAATTAAAATCCCCATTTCTTTAAAGTCAAAAGACTCTGATTTTCTTGACAAGTTTACAGAGTTCACATTAAATGGCGGCGTTTTCGGTTTTGTGGATAAGTCCTCTGTTGTGAATCAGCTAAGAAAAAACGCCAATGAACGCTCAATTAATCGGTTAACCACACTTTTGAATCGCACATTTCCTCCGGTAAAGCACATGAAGGCAAGATATACTTATCTGCAAACCAAACCGTGGCTGCTCCCTGCAGCGTGGGTTCACCGATTTTTTAAGAAAAAAGGAACAACAGTTGGATATATTAGAGAGGGAAAAGAGCTCCTTACAATGAATCAAGATGAAGTTATGGTGCTTAACGAACTCTATAGACAAATAGGAATATAATTCGATTTGAGGATATGTATGAAAGGTATCATTTTAGCCGGAGGTTCAGGCACACGTCTGTATCCGCTAACAAAGGTAACATCAAAACAACTGCTGCCGATATACGATAAGCCGATGATTTATTATCCCTTGTCGGTACTGATGAATGCCGGCATCCGTGAGATTTTGATAATCTCAACACCTCAGGATACGCCGCGATTTGAAGATTTACTCGGCGACGGACATCAGTTTGGTGTTAAACTTTCCTACGCTGTACAGCCATCACCTGACGGTCTTGCACAAGCGTTTATTATCGGTGCAGACTTTATCGGCAAGGACAGCGTTGCATTAGTTCTTGGAGATAATATCTTCTATGGACAGAGTTTCTCAAAGGTATTGAAAAATGCCGCTGAGAGAGAAAAAGGAGCAACAATCTTTGGTTACTATGTAAAAGACCCAAGAGAGTACGGTGTAGTAGAATTTGATGAGAACGGAAAGGCTCTCTCTATTGAAGAGAAACCGGAAAATCCAAAGTCAAACTATGCAGTTCCAGGACTTTACTTCTATGACAATGATGTTGTAGAGATTGCCAAGAATGTAAAACCTTCTGCAAGAGGAGAGATTGAAATTACATCAATCAACAATGAGTACTTAAACAGAGGAACACTTATGGTTGAGACTCTTGGAAGAGGATTTGCGTGGCTTGATACTGGAAATCATGATATGTTATTAGATGCAGCAGATTTCGTTGCAGCATTCCAGAAACGTCAGGGATTATATATCTCATGTATCGAGGAAATTGCCTACAAGAGAGGTTTTATCGACAAAGAGCAGTTATTAAAATTAGCTGAGCCACTGATGAAAACAGCATATGGTCAGTATCTGGTAGACGTTGCAAACGGATTATAAGAGATGATTTTTATGTGTGTTCACATTTGCTGTGCGAGTGGAAACATATGATTTGAGTGTGGTAAGATATAGTTTATCGAAATAGAAAGGATAAGTAAAATGGGAAAGATTAATGTTGAGACATGTGACATTGAAGGATTAAAGATTATTACTCCTACAGTATTCGGCGATGAGAGAGGATACTTCATGGAGACATATAACTACAATGATTTTAAAGAGGCTGGAATTGATCAGGAATTTGTTCAGGATAATCAGTCAAGTTCTAAGAAAGGTGTTCTTCGTGGACTTCATTTCCAGAAAAACTTCCCACAGGACAAGCTTGTAAGAGTTGTAAACGGTGAAGTGTTTGATGTAGCTGTAGATTTGAGAGAAGGCTCTAAGACTTACGGAAAATGGTTTGGAGTATTACTCTCAGCAGAGAATAAAAAGCAGTTCTTTATTCCTAAGAATTTTGCACATGGATTTATCGTATTGTCTGAGACAGCAGAGTTCTGTTATAAATGTACCGATTTCTATCATCCAAATGATGAGGGCGGATTAAAATGGGATGATCCGGAGATTGGTGTAGAATGGCCGCTCCCAGAGGGAATGACAAGAGAAGATCTCACAATCTCAGATAAAGACCAGAAATGGGATGGAATCAAAGCATACACAGAAAGTAGAAAATAGAATCTATGAAAGTTACTGTAGTAATTCCGAATTACAATGGAATGAAATTTGTTGAGACATGTCTGAATTCATTGAGAAATCAGTCATATTCAGAGTTTAAAACCATTGTAATTGATAATGCGTCAACAGATGGAAGTTATGAATTTATGCGTGATAATTATCCTGAAGTGGAAGTTATTCGCAATAAAAAAAATCTTGGATTTTCAGGTGCAGTCAATCAGGGAATTGACTTGGCGGATACCGAATTTGTCATTCTATTAAATAATGATACCGAAGTGGCACCGGATTTTGTCGGAGAGTTGTTAAAGACCATTGAATCATCAGAGGATATTTTTTCTGTCAGCAGTAAGATGATTAATTTTCATGACAGAGAGATTATGGATGATGCAGGAGATTTATATTCGATTGTAGGATGGGGATTTCAGAGAGGTGTTGGCAAATCTTCTCATCTGTATAAGAAAAATGCAGAGGTATTTTCAGCGTGTGCAGGTGCAGCTATTTACCGAAAAAAAATCTTTGATGAAATTGGTAAATTCGACTTAAAGCATTTTGCATACATGGAGGACATGGATTTGGGATACCGTGCAAGAATCTATGGATACCGCAATGTATATTGTGCATCTGCTGTTGTCTATCACATTGGAAGTGGAACAAGTGGGTCAAAATATAATTCGTTTAAGGTAAAATTATCTTCTCGAAACAATATCTACATGATTTATAAAAATATGCCGCTTGTTCAGTTGATGATTAATGCTCCTTTCCTTGTTGTGGGATTTGTTACCAAATACTTTTTCTTTAAGAAAATTGGATTTGGAAAAGACTATACAGATGGAATCTGGGAGGGAATCAGAAATTCCTATAAATTGAAAAAAGTAGAGTACAAGCCTGAACATCGCTCGAATTATCTGAAAATCGAAAAAGAAATGATTCTTGGTATGCTGGTTTATATCAAGGATTATGCGGACAGACATTTGGATGTGTAGTGTATACTTTTTCATACATTATAAAAAAACAGTTGATTATTATTCTAAAATGATTTAGAATGTGTCGTGATAACTGGAATTTTAATGTAACGATTTGGAACTATACTCGAACACAATATATATTTCCTCAATATTTGGTTTTGAATCGTTCGCATTTAATTTTTATTAATTTTTTGGAGGATCAAAAATGAGAACATATTTAGTAACAGGTGGAGCTGGATTTATCGGCTCAAATTACATTCATTATATGTTTAAGAAATACGATAATGAAATCAGAATTATTAATGTTGACAAGCTTACATATGCCGGTAATCTTGAAAATCTCAAAGATGTTGAGAACAGAGAGAACTATACATTTGTAAGAGCTGATATATGCGATAAAGAAGCTATCGCAAAGATTTTTGCAGAGAATGATATTGACAGAGTCGTTCATTTTGCAGCAGAGTCTCATGTAGACAGAAGTATCAAGAACCCAGAAGTATTTGTTCAGACAAACGTACTCGGAACAGCAGTTATGCTTAACTGTGCAAAAGCAGCATGGGAATTGCCAGACGGAACATTCAAAGAGGGTAAGAAATTCCTTCATGTTTCAACAGATGAGGTATATGGCTCATTACCAGATGATGACAACGCATTCTTCTATGAGACAACTCCATATGACCCACACAGCCCATATTCAGCGAGTAAGGCATCTTCTGATTTCTTAGTAAAATCTTATATGGATACTTACAAGTTCCCTGCAAACATTACAAACTGCAGTAACAACTATGGTCCTTATCAGTTCCCAGAGAAGTTGATTCCACTTATCATCAACAACGCATTACAGGGCAAGAAACTTCCTGTATACGGAGATGGAAAGAACGTAAGAGACTGGTTATATGTAGAAGACCATGCAAAAGCAATCGATATGGTTCAGGAGCAGGGTAAATTATTCGAAGAGTATAACATCGGTGGACACAATGAGAAACAGAACATCGAAATTATCGAGATTATCCTTGAGACATTGAATGAGATGCTTCCAGATGATGACCCAAGAAAAGCTCATATCAACAAAGATTTAATCACATATGTTGAGGATAGAAAAGGACATGACAGAAGATATGCCATCGCTCCAGATAAGATTAAAGCTGATCTTGGATGGTATCCAGAGACAATGTTCAAAGACGGTATCAAGCTTACAATCAAATGGTTCTTCGAGAATGAAGACTGGATGAAGAATGTAACAAGTGGTGACTACCAGAAATATTACGAGGATATGTATAAAGATAAATAAGAAGTCTGCTCTGTGGCAGATGTTAGAAGACCCCAGTATTGTGCTGGGGTTTTTGTTTTGTCTCATTTAGAGTCAGACGATTTTATGCAATTCTCGTTATGTAAGATTTCATCTGCATTAACTTTGATTAACCGGAAAACAGACAGGCAGTTGCATATAAAGAAAAACAGATTGACATACTGGGAATTAATGTTCACAAATATTTCACAAAATACGAAAGAAAAAGATTGTAAAAAAATAACAGTTGATGTATTATTTATAAGACTGAGCATATTATTGGAGAATTTGGTAATAATATGAAACAGAATGGAGAATAATTTATGATAAAAGACAATCAGAGATATTTTAACCGACTACATTTTTTGTTGGATGTACTGGTTATTGTTGGTTCGTATATGCTGGCATGGTATCTGAAATTTCAGACAGAATTCTTTGATCATATTGGAGACAGGTTATCTTTTGAAAAATACATGTTTGCTCTGTGGGGAATTGTTCCGGGATATTTGCTGTTGTATCTGGCTTTTCATATGTACACTTCAAAACGTGTCCAGGGGAGAAGACTAGAGATTGGAAATATTATCAAGGCAAATATACTTGGTGTGCTTGGATTTATTACATTACTCTATGTCATTGGACAACATGATTTTTCGCGAGAAATGGTTGTGATTTTCTTTGTGATTAATGTCATGGCAGAAGTTGCACTTCGAATGTTTATTCGCTATGTTCTCAGAATGATGAGAAAGAAAGGATTCAATATCAAGCACATTTTGCTTGTTGGATATAGTCGTGCATCTGAGGCATATATTGACAGAATGGCAGCATTTCCACAATGGGGTTATCATGTTGTAGGTATTTTAGATGACAACGTAGAGGCTGGAACAAACTACAATGGAACAAATGTAATTGGCAAAATAGACTTATTAGAAAAGATGTTAGCTGAGAATACATTGGATGAGGTAGCAATTACGCTAGGACTTTCCGAGTACAGTAAGTTGGAAAAACTTGTTGGAATATGTGAAAAATCAGGTGTGCATACACAATTTGTTCCGGATTATAATAATATCATTCCATCAAGACCGTATACAGAAGATTTAATGGGATTGCCTGTAGTGAATATCAGATATGTTCCGCTCTCTAATACATTCAACGCTTTTGTCAAGAGAGTGATTGACATTATCGGCTCGGCAGTTGGAATTGTGGTGATTTCACCATTACTTCTCATAATTTCGATTTTAGTGAAATGTACGTCAAAGGGACCGCTTATTTTCAGGCAGGAACGAGTTGGACTCCACAATGAAACCTTTATGATGTACAAGTTCCGAACAATGGAAGTTCAGGATGAAAAAGATGAGAAAAAAGCATGGACTGTCAAAGATGATCCGAGAGTGACAAAAGTTGGAAAGATATTACGAAAGACAAGTCTGGATGAGTTACCGCAGCTTTTTAATATTTTAAAAGGTGAAATGAGTCTGGTGGGTCCAAGACCAGAACGACCATTTTTTGTGGAACAGTTCAAAGAACAAATACCGAGATATATGGTCAAGCATCAGGTAAGACCAGGACTTACGGGATGGGCACAGATTAATGGGTATCGTGGAGATACAGATATTAGAAAAAGAATTGACTGTGACTTATATTATATTGAGAACTGGACATTTGGTCTTGATATAAAAATAATGTTCCTGACAATTTTCAAGGGATTTGTTAATAAAAACGCATATTAGACCATTAGTGAAAGGGTTAAGATGAAATGAATACAAGAAAAATACCAATTTGGAAAAAAATATTATTGGTGGTTGAATCGTTAGTTATTATAATATATCTATTTATGACAGTTGGTTATACATGGTTTAAACTTGATAGAAACGGATTTATCGCCTATATGTCTCAGACATCGATTGTTCGAGGCTATATAAAATCTCAGGCAGGAGATAAGTTTAAAGAAAGTGTACAGGATACAGAGTTCAAACAGGAAAAGGTTCACATCAACGCAAATCTGGATGGTAATGTACAGACTTACAAAAATATAGCATTATTTGGTATTGATTCACGAGAAGGTGAATTTGCCGATTCTGCAAACAGTGATACAATTATCATTGTAAGTATTAACAATAAGACAGGTCAGGTTAAGATGGCATCTATATTTAGAGATACCATGCTCAAGATTGAAGGAAAAGACGGCACTGTAAAATACTTTAAGGCAAACTCAGGATTCTTCCGAGCAGGTCCGGAAGGTGCAATCAATATGTTAAATACAAACCTTGATTTAAATATCACGGATTATGTAGTTGTAAACTTTAACGGTGTATCGGCTATCATTGATGCACTGGGTGGAGTAGATGTAAATATTTCGGGTGAAGAAAAATTCTATATCAATGGATATTTGACAGAGACAAGAAAGATTACAGGACTAGATGCACCAGATATTGAGGAATTGGTAGACGGACCAATACATCTTAGTGGACTTCAGGCAACCGCATTTTGCCGAATCAGATATGTCAAGTTTACAGATGAGGACGGAACTGTTTATAACAACGATATGGGTAGAACTGCAAGACAGCGTATGATTATCAGAAAACTTATCGAGAAAAGTAAAGCGGCAGGTGTAACTGAGTTGATGAATGTTGCAAATACAGTATTCAATTACAATACAGAAAACGAGAAAGTAATTGGAACAAGTTTTGAATTTGATGAGATTCTTGATATGATTCCTACTCTTATCAATTTCAGTCTCGTGGATAATACGGGATTCCCATTCACATATGAGACACCTAGAATTAATAGCTTAGATATGGTTGTATCAAGTGGACTTTCTTATAATGTAGCAAAATTACATGAGTTCCTGTTTGGTGATCAGAACTATCGACCAAGTTCGACTGTACAGAATATTAGTGATTACTTAGAATCTTATACAGGTATAGGTACGGTTAAGACAAAAGAGGATCGAGAGAAAGAGAAGGCAGAGGATCAGGAACAGCCTATGTATAGCAATAATCAAGAATAGCAATTTACAAAACAGGTGTATCAAAGCACCTGTTTTTTTGCAATATAAGCGGAATTACAAAATGCTATTTGTTACATGTAAGAATATTCCATATAGTTGACACATTTTTTTCAAAACTAAAACACAATTTGAACACAAAAGAGTGGTAATATACAGTCATCAGAAAAATACAGGATAGATGGAGGTAAAAAATATGAGAGATGAATTTAATTCTTTTAATTATACAGAAACAGAGGGAAATGACAATATGACAGAGGGAACTGCAAGTGAAACTCATGTAGAGACATCGAATGAGTCAGAAAACCAGACATTTGCAGATACACCAAACGAGTCAGAGAATCAGGTATTTGCAGAGACATCAAACGAGTTTGGAAATCAGACATTTACAGAGACATCAAGTGAATCAGACGATGACAATTTTACGGAAACACCAGAGGAGGCTGTGAATCCTTACAAGATGTCATTTGTACCGGGAGAACAAAATCAGGAAAACACTCAGAACGAGCAGAAACAGGTGGCTGAGTCTAAGCATACGAAGAAAGCT
The DNA here is from genome assembly GCA_900321855.1 of uncultured Eubacteriales bacterium. Lineage (GTDB taxonomy): Bacteria > Bacillota > Clostridia > Lachnospirales > Lachnospiraceae > Bovifimicola. Next base: position 7,744 of record ONXS01000040.1, read on the forward strand.
AAGGCTAAGAAAACGAAAAAAGAGAAAAAGCAGCATGGATTTGCGTACCGAGTAATGACATCTGCCGCATGTGCAGTTGTATTTGGAGCAGTCGCAGTTGGAACAATGTATGTGGGTGGCGATAAACTTGGAATTTTAAACAAGAATTCTTCGAATACACAGAAAATCACACTTGCAACCACTGGAACTACAGCAGTAAAAAGTGATTCAGATGATGGAATTAAGACAACCGGAACATCAACATCAGCAAGTGGAGTTGTCGCAACAGATGTTTCAAGTATCGTTGATAATACAATGCCATCGATTGTCGCAATTACAAGTACACAGCTTGTAAAGAATGGATATGACGACTTATTCAGCTATTATTTTGGAAGAGACAACAACAGTTACAGTGAACAGACTGGTGCAGGTTCAGGAATTATTATAGGAAAAAATGATACCGAACTTCTGATTGTGACAAATAATCATGTAGTAGAGGATTCAGATAGTCTTCAGGTTCAGTTTATTGATGAGGAGACGGTAGACGCACAGATTAAAGGTACAGATTCAGACAAAGATTTAGCTGTTGTGGCAGTAAAATTGGAAGATATTAAGAGTTCCACACTGGAGCAGATAAAAGTTGCAACTTTAGGTGAATCAGATGAGTTGAAGGTTGGAGATGCGACAATCGCCATCGGCAATGCACTTGGATATGGTCAGTCTGTTACGACTGGTGTAGTCAGTGCACTGAATCGAGAATTTGAATATGAAAACAAGAAGATGAATCTGATTCAGACCGATGCAGCAATCAATCCTGGAAACAGTGGAGGAGCACTTTTAAACATCAACGGAGAGGTAATTGGAATTAATTCTGCAAAATACGCATCTTCTACAGTAGAAGGAATGGGATTTGCAATTCCTGTCTCTGATGTGAAAGATATTATTGAAGACCTCATGAACGAGGAGACAAAGACAAAAGTCGATGAGGCGAAAAAAGGCTATATCAATATCATGGCAAGAGATGTGACAGATGATATGGCACAGGCATATGATGCACCGACAGGAGTTTTAGTTGCAGAAGTGGTAAAGAATGGAGCTGCTGAGAAAGCTGGTATTCAGAAATACGATATTATTACAAAAATTAACGGTAAGTCAGTTTCATCTGTAGATGATATGACAGGTCAGCTTGCCTATTATGAAAAAGGCGAAAAGGTAAAAGTAACACTTCAGAGACTTCAGAATGGTGAGTACAAAGAACAGCAGATTACCGTGACACTTGGCGGTGAGATGGATAAATAATCAGACAGTTACAAATATTTGATATAAATTTTCATTCATTTTTCTTCTTTTTTAAGACTGATATGGTATGTATCAGTCTTTTTCTCTAGTTTTTGGACACATACTAGATTATTGATAAAAAATCTGCTATACTATAAAAAGTTGTAAATTAAGAAAAATTGTGAGGTATGATAAATGAGTAAAGTGAATGTAGTAGTTGGACAGAGCGGAGGACCTACAGCCGTAATAAATTCAAGTCTTTATGGTGTGATTAAAGAATCATTTGCACATCCGGAAGAGATTGATAAAGTGTATGGAATGGTCAATGGAATTCAGGGATTTATTGAGGATAGATATATTGATGTGAAACATGATATGACAGAGGAAGAAATTGAACTGTTAAAGACAACACCTGCTGCTTATCTGGGTTCATGCAGATTTAAACTTCCGGAAGAATATTCGGACGCAATCTATCCGTTGATTTTCAAGAAATTCAGTGAGATGAATATTGGATATTTTATTTACATTGGTGGAAACGATTCGATGGATACAGTACATAAACTGTCGGTTTATGCCAAGAAAACCAACAGTTCTGTGAGAATTATCGGTGTACCTAAGACAATTGACAATGACTTAACACATACCGACCACTCACCGGGATTCGGAAGTGCTGCAAAATATGTGGCAACTACAGTCCGAGATATTGTTATGGATGCAAGCGTGTACAATGCAGATTCTGTCACAATTGTAGAACTTATGGGAAGACATGCCGGTTGGATTACAGCGGCAAGTGCACTTGCAAGAAAATTTGAGAATGACAATCCACTTCTTATTTATTTGCCAGAGACAGCATTTTCACTTGATGGTTTTATTGAAGATGTCAGAAAGGCTCTTCAGGTTAACCGAACACTTGTGGTCTGTGTGTCAGAGGGCATAAAAGACGCAGAGGGCAAATTCATTTGTGAGTATGCAAGTGAGACATCTCTTGATAATTTTGGACACAAGATGTTAACCGGTTGTGGCAAATATCTGGAAAATGTGGTAAAAGAAAGACTTGGAATTAAGGTGAGGTCGGTAGAATTAAATGTCAACCAGAGATGCAAAGAAATGTTATCATCACTCACAGATATTGAAGAGGCAGCCAACGCAGGAGTTTATGGTGTAAAGGCTTGCTTAAATGGCGAGACAGGCATGATGGTGGGATTTGAGAGAAGTGATGAAAATGGCTATCACATTAATTATGTTACAGTGGACTGTGCCGATGTATGTAATCAGGAAAAAGAAGTTCCGGCAGAGTGGATTTTAGAAAATGGAAAGGGAGTTACAAAAGAGTTTATCGATTATGTGACACCTTTGATTCAGGGAGAAAATATTCCGGTAATGGAAAATGGACTTCCAAAATATTGTTACAGAAAATAATAAAGCGAGGTAATTTATGCAGGATAAAAATGACGATATGTATGAAAAAATCTGTTTTATCTGTAGACGACCAGAAAATGTCACAGGAAAACAGGTGGTAATGCCAGGGGGAATCAGTATATGTCCAGACTGTATGCAAAAGACATTTGATGCAATTGAGCACACAGGACCTTCTATGAATATCCCAGGTATGGATATGTTTCATTCTATGTTTGACACAAATCAGACAACAAAAGATTCTACGACAGAGTCAGATACAGAAGTTGATGAGACAAAATCAGAGGATGAACAGCCTGAAAAAAAATCTTCCGATACTCCAAAAGAGGACAACTCAGAACAGAAATCTCAGGGATTTCCAAATATTCGATTTATCAATTTGGCTGAAATGGCAGGTATGCAGCCAAAGAACAGGGTAAAGAAGAGAAAAGAGGGTGAAAAACACGAGCCGGTTATCAACCTCAAAGATATTCCTGCACCACATAAAATTAAAAAGCAGTTAGATGAATATGTGGTTGGACAGGACTATGCAAAGAAAGTAATTTCTGTCGGTGTATATAATCATTACAAGAGAGTCGCAACGGAAAATCAGGATATTGATATAGAAAAATCAAATATGCTTATGATTGGACCTACAGGTTCCGGTAAGACATATCTGGTAAAAACACTTGCAAAGCTGTTGAATGTGCCGCTTGCAATTGCAGATGCGACATCTCTCACTGAGGCCGGATACATCGGTGATGACATTGAGAGTGTTGTCTCAAAATTATTGGCTGCAGCAGATAATGATGTTGACAAGGCAGAGACTGGTATCATCTTTATTGATGAGATTGACAAGATTGCGAAGAAGAGAAACTCTAATTCCAGAGATGTCTCAGGTGAGAGTGTACAGCAGGGATTATTGAAACTGTTAGAGGGCAGTCAGATTGAAGTTCCAGTCGGAGCGAACAGCAAAAATGCAATGGTTCCAATGACAACAGTCAATACAAAAAATATTTTATTTATTTGTGGCGGAGCCTTTCCGGGATTGGAAGAAATTATCAAAGAGCGCTTAAATGAGCAGGCATCTATTGGATTTGTTGCAGACTTGAAAGACAAATATGATAAGGAAGATGTATTAAAAGAAGTGACAGTAGAAGATTTGAGAGCCTACGGAATGATTCCTGAATTTTTAGGAAGGATGCCTGTGATTTTTACACTTCAGGGACTCACAGAAGAATTGCTTGCAAAAGTTTTGAGAGAGCCTAGAAATGCGATTTTAAAACAGTATGAGAGATTACTTGAGTTAGATGAAGTAAAACTGGAATTTACAGACGAGGCCATTTTAGCCATTGCGAGAAAGGCATTGGATAAAAAGACTGGTGCGAGAGCATTGAGGTCAATTTTGGAAGAGTATATGTTAGATAGATATTATGTATGAGATTCCAAAGGATGACAATATCGGAAAAGTTACGATTACAAAAGAATATATTGAAAAAACAGGTGGTCCGCTGATAGAAATGAGGTCCAATTCTTAATACATACAGAATTGGTGCGAACACGCTGTTCGTAAGAATAATAAGAAGTGATACGAAATATATTGTAGTATTACTTCTTATTTTTTATTGGGGGAATTTATGGATTGCAGAGAAAAAATTGTCTCAGAAGATTACGCCGATTTTTTGATTGGAATTGACAATGAATTTCGCGGAGTACAGGATATGTATGCAGAGCAGTGTGTACAGTTTTTATCTGTCAATTATGCTGTGATTTATAATGAACTTGCACCTTTTGATGAGAATACAAGGGCGTCTGAGATAGGAACCGTGGAGGGGAAAAAACTTTTATCCTATGGATATACAGAAATTCCGAAACTGTATAACCTGATGGATACGGCAGCATTGGAGGAGACGGGGGCAATCAGACTGCAAAATTTCAAGGGACTGGAATTAAAAGGCAACAATGTTATAATTGGATTTATCACAGATGGAATTGATGTGTATCACAGCGCATTTCGATTTTCAAATGGAGACACCAGAATTATAGGTGCATGGGATCAGACAAATCAGAATCTCTCTGCTCCTTATAATTTGATTTATGGAAGTTATCTCACAAGAGAAATGATTAACAGAGAATTGCGAGAGGAAAATTCGCCTATTCTTGAGAGCCTTGTCAGAGATAGTGAACATGGCACATTTGAGGCGGGAATTGCTGCCGGAAACAGCAGTCTGGAAAATGGATTTTCAAGTGCCGCTCCCAATGCAGATATTGCTGTCGTGAAACTGAAACCGGCAAAGAAATATCTGAGAAAATATTACTATGCGGATGATGACGCTAAGTTATATCAGGAAAATGATATTATGACGGCAATCAGCTTTTTGACACAGTTAGCGATGGAATTTCAAAAACCCCTGATTATCTGTCAGGTAACAGGAACAAGTTTTGGCTCGCACAACGGATTTAGTCTGGTCGGAGATTTGCTCAACTGTGTGGGACAGAGAGCCGGAATTGGTGTGTGTGTGGCATGTGGAAATGAGGGAAATGCCAGACATCACTATTCGGGAACCATTCAGACACAGGGGATGTATGAAGATGTGGAACTCAGAGTAGAAGAACAATTAGAGGGAATTTCGATGGAACTGTGGGGAGAGTCTCCGGATTTATTTTCACTGGAAATTATTTCGCCGACTGGAGAGAGAATTCCTAAAATTGCAATTGGAATTCAGGGATATAACGAGTTTGAATTTTTATTTCAGAATTCAAGAATCGCCGTAAAATATGAAATTGTGGAAAAACAGTCTGGCGGAGAGGTGATTGAACTCAAAATACATAATCCTGCAGCAGGTGTGTGGACATTTCGGATTTATGGGGACATCATCTTAAATGGCCAGTTTAATATATGGCTACCGACAACAGAAATTTTGAGTGAAAATACTTATTTTTTAAGACCAGACCCATTTACGACATTGACGATACCGTCTGATGCGAAAATTCCACTGGCGGTAGCAGCTTATAATAATGATACAGACGGAATTTATATTGATTCCGGAAGAGGTTTTATTACAAGTTTTGATGCAAAGCCAACACTTGCAGCACCGGGGGTAAATATTATCAGTACGGCGGGAAATAATTCTTATTCAGAGGTGTCGGGAACCAGTGTGGCAACGGCAATCACAGCTGGGATTATGGCTCAGTTTATGGAGTGGGGAGTGAACAGAGGAATTGACACCAATATGAATACAACAGAGATTAAGAGTTACCTGATTCGCGGAGCTGACAGGAGAAATACGATTACATATCCAGACAGGGAATGGGGATATGGAGAAATTAATGCATTCCGAAGTCTGGATATATTGAAAAATTAGGATTGTGCTTTGCAGCGAGCAGTAGATTCGCGGACAATCAATTCTGGTCTTAAAATGGATTTACTGATTGGGACATCATCGATGAGACACCTCAGTAAAATCATTGCACTTTTTCCGAGACTCAATCGATCCTGTCTTATGGTTGTGATAGTAGGGGATACCGTCAGACAGATAGGGAGATCGTCATATCCGATAATACTAATATCGTCCGGAACCTTTAGGCCGCGCTTGGTTACTTCGGAAATTGCTCCGCGGGCAATCAAATCGCTGGCACAGATAATGGCAGTTGCCTTGTTATCGAGAAATTTTGGAACATGATATTTTGCACAGTCGGGAACATAATATCCGGATTCGAGTAACTGGGAATCGACATCTAAATCATATTTTTTCATTGCATTTTTAAATGCCTTCGTCTGCTCGATGGATACCATCGCATTTTTAGCACCATTTAAAAATGCAATTTTTTTATGTCCGAGTTCGTAAAGATGACGTACTGCGAGCTCAAGTCCCTCGTTTCCGTCTGTTCCGACATATCCTACTTTAGGATTTTCTGGAATATAGTTGTCAAACAGAACCGTTGGAATATGTGTTTTGGAAAACTGAATACTGTAATCATTGTGCATGGAAAAGCCAATCATAAAAGCACCGCTGTACTGATTCATCAGCATAAACTGATCATAATCATTGCTGGTACTTGTTCTGGCATTTAATGAGGAAGGAATAATATCGACTTCCCAGTTGTAGAGAGCCGCGGATTGTTTGAACCCCTGAATCAGGTCATATCCAAACTGGTCCTTATTTTCATAGTCCATATTTTCAATAAAAACACAGACTTTTCGCTCAGGTGCATCGGGCTGTCCGTTATAAAATTTTCTTCTTTTTGGAGTGTAACCAAGTTCAATGGCAGCAGCGATTACTTTCTTCTTTGTCTCGTCACTAATATCCGTTGCGTTATTTAAGCCTTTGCTGACGGTACTGGTTGCAATGCCAAGATGGTTTGCAATGTCTTTAATACTTACCAAAATAAAATCACCTCTATCTTTCTTTTGGAATATGTTTTGTTTTATTCAAGCGGACATTTGCAATCCGCATTTTTCAGTGAGCACTTGTACACTGAGATAAGAGTGACCGATACTTATCACATGTCTGTCACAGGGATAGGATATAATGAGCGTTAACGAGCTGGAGCAAGCGCAGCTTGTTCATAGCGAGCGGCGAATGGCTATCACGATAGATTTCGAAGAAACCAGTAAGCATGAAGTGCCAATCGTGATATCATATCGATTACATTTTAAGATATTATGTAAACTAAGTCAAGAAAATTTTCGTAAATTTTCGAAAAAGTTCGAAAAAATATAGAAAAAATAAAAAAAGTATTGGAACAAGCCAAATATTGCCTTGACGCTCCTATTTCAAAATGATAAAATTAATATGTATTTCGAAGTTTTAATTCAAGAATATAAAATGTTCGCGATGCGTGCATTTTATCGTTGACGAGACTCACCACAATCTGTCTCGCCGAAAACTATATAAAATAAAACGAGGTGAAGAGATGGCTGACAATCAGACAAAAGACAATACTCTTGAGCGTGGCGCAGGCCTTTTAATGCCAATCAGCAGTTTACCTTCTCCATATGGAATTGGTACACTTGGCAAAGAAGCTTATAAGTTTGTCGATTACTTAGTAGCAGCTGGTCAGAAATACTGGCAGGTTTTACCAGTGGGACCAACGAGTTATGGAGATAGCCCTTATCAGTCTTTTTCAGCTTTTGCCGGTAATCCTTATTTTATCGATTTGGATTATCTTGTAGAAGAGGGACTGCTTACAAAGGCTCAGATTAAGAAGTTCGCATGGGGCGACAACGAGGAGTATATTGATTATGCAACAATATACAATTCAAGATTTGATGTGTTAAGAATTGCTTATGACAACTGCAAAGCTCGCAATTTCGGAGACACACCAGAGTATCAGAACTTTGAGAGAGAAAATTCATATTGGCTTGATGATTACAGTTTATACATGGCTGTAAAATTCCACTTTGACAACAAAGATTGGGCAAACTGGGATGATTATGACATCAAAGCAAGAAAGCCAGAGGCAATGGACAAGTACAGATGGGATTTAGAAGACGATGTAGGATTCTGGAAATTCTGTCAGTTTAAGTTCTTCGAGCAGTGGCATAAATTAAGAGCCTATGCAAATGAGCAGGGCGTTGAGATGATTGGAGATATTCCGATTTATGTAGCTATGGACAGTGCTGATGTATGGGCACATAAAGAATTATTCGAATTAGATGAGGATTTTGAGCAGGTTAATGTCGCTGGTGTACCACCAGATGCGTTTTCAGCAGATGGACAGCTCTGGGGAAATCCATTGTACAGATGGGATGAGATGGAGCGTCAGGATTTCTACTGGTGGAAACAGAGAATGGCAAGTAACTCAAAATTATATGATTACATAAGAATTGACCACTTTATCGGTGTTGTTAATTACTTCTCAATTAAAGCGGGAGAGACAACAGCTAAGAATGGTGTATGGAGACAGGGGCCAGGCAAGAAACTGACCGATGCAATTAACAGTGCAATCGGAGATGCTAAGATTATTGCTGAGGATTTAGGTATTGTAAGTCCGGCAGTAAGAGAATTACTTGCAGAGACTGGGTATCCGGGCATGAACATCATCGAATTTGCTTTTGATGGTTCGCCAGACAACTCACATCTCCCACACAACTATAAGAGAAATTCACTTGTATATGGTGGAACACATGATAATGAGACAGTTGCAGGTTTCTTTAATTCTAAGAAACCATCAGAACTCAAGTATGCTTACAGCTATTTAGGTGTAAACAGTAAAGAGGAAATTCCGGCAGCAGTTCTTCGTGCAGCTTACGCAAGTGTGGCAGCAGTTGCTATTTTCCAGGTACAGGATATTATTGAATTGGGAAATGAGGCAAGAATGAATACACCATCTACAGTTGGAGACAACTGGAAGTGGAGAATGAAAAAAGGCGCACTTACAAAGAAGAAAGCGAAAGAGTTAAAGAAATTAGCTGAGACTTTCGGAAGATATAAAGAAGAGAAAGAAGAAGTTGAAAATTAAGGTAACTGTTTGCAAACTGAACTGAAGCAGTTGTGAATAAGTGCTAATTTTATAAAATATTTCAAAGAATAGGAGAAAAGAAACAGAATATGAGTACATTCAAAGAGAACATAGTAACTATTTTAGACCTTGACTATAACAAGTCAATCAAAGAAGCTACTACAGTAGAACTCTACAATGCAGTATCTAAAGCTGCTATGAAGAGCATTGCGAACCAGTGGTCATGGGAAACAGAGAAGAAGAAAGTTTGTTATTTATCAGCAGAGTTCCTTATCGGAAGATTAGTATATAACAACCTTTTAAGCTTAGGTTTAATGAACCAGTTATCAGAGCTTTTCGCTGAGAATGACATCGATATTAGAATTTTTGAAGATATTGAAGATAACGCTCTTGGAAATGGTGGTTTAGGAAGACTTGCAGCTTGTTTCCTTGATTCAGCAGCTACACAGGGAGTTGTATTAAACGGTTACGGTATCAGATACCGTTATGGTATTTTCAAACAGTACTTTGAGAATGGTTTCCAGAAAGAGACAGCAGATGAGTGGACAAAATTCGGAGATCCATGGTCAGTTAGAAGAGAAGAAGATAAAGTTAAAATCAACTTCAAAGGACAGTCAGTATGGGCAGTTCCATATGATACTCCAGTTATCGGATACGGTGCAGCTACAATCAACACATTAAGATTATGGCAGGCAGAGCCAATTGAAGAGTTCAACTTTGACTTATTCAACGCTCAGAAATATGACAAATCAGTAAAAGAGAAAAACGAGGCAGAAGCTATTACAAGCGTTTTATATCCAAACGATTCAACAGATGCTGGTAAGAAATTAAGATTAAAACAGCAGTATTTCTTCTCAAGTGCATCACTTCAGGATGTTCTTAAAAAATACAAAGCTCATCATGGAAATGATTTCTCTTACCTTTCAAAAGAGTACGCTATCCAGTTAAATGATACACATCCAGTAGTATCTATCCCTGAGTTATGTCGTCTCCTTGTTGAAGAAGAGGGATTAACATTCAACAAAGCATTAAAGATTTGTAAAGAAGTATTTGCTTATACAAACCATACAATCATGGCTGAGGCTCTTGAGAAATGGTCAGTTAAGTTATTCAAATCAGTTCTTCCAAACGTATTCAAATATGTAGAGAAGATTAACAAAGCGCTCATCAAAGAACTTGAGGGCAAAGTAGATGATATTACAAAATATCAGATTATCGACAACCCATATGATGACAACAAAGAGTGGTTCGTAATCCATATGGCAAGACTTGCTATCTACGCTTCACACTCAACAAACGGTGTTGCAAGAATTCATACAGAAATCTTAAAGAATGACGCATTAAAAGAGTGGTATGAGATTTACCCAGAGCGTTTCAACAATAAGACAAACGGTATTACACAGAGAAGATGGCTTGCACTTGCAAACGAAGAGCTTGCCGGATTCATCACAGACAAGATTGGCAACAGCTGGATTACAAATCTTGACGAAGTTAAGAAGATGGAAAAATTCGTTGATGACAAGAAAGTTATCAAAGAGTTTGACGAAATCAAGAAGATTAAGAAACAGCAGCTTGCTGCATACGTTAAGGAGAAAGAGGGTATCGATATGAACCCAGACTTCATCTTCGACGTACAGGTTAAGAGATTACATGAGTACAAACGTCAGTTATTAAACGCATTCTCTATCCTTGACATCTACTACGGATTAAAAGATGGAAGAATTAAAGACTTCAACCCAACAGCATTTATCTTCGGTGCAAAAGCTGCTCCAGGATATGCAAGAGCAAAAGGAATCATCAAGTTCATCAACGAAATCGCTAAGATGATTGCAAATGATCCAGAAGTTAACGATAAATTACAGGTTGTATTCGTATCAAACTACTGTGTATCTTACGCAGAGAAGATTATTCCAGCAGCAGAGGTTTCAGAGCAGATTTCAACAGCAGGTACAGAGGCATCTGGTACATCTAACATGAAGTTCATGTTAAATGGTGCTGTTACACTTGGAACATATGATGGTGCTAACGTAGAAATCGTTGAGCAGGCTGGCGAAGAGAACAACTACATCTTCGGTTTAAGAGTAGAAGATATTGAGAAGATTAAAGATTCTTACAATCCAAAGGCTATCTATGATTCTAACCCAAGAATTAAGAGAGTTGTGGACACATTAATCGATGGTACATTAGATGATGCTGGAACAGGATTATTCAAGAACTTATATGATTCATTATTCCAGGATCTTCCATGGGAGAAAGCTGATAAGTATTACTTATTAGAGGACTTAATTCCATACATCGATGCTAAGTTACAGGTTAACAAAGATTACTCAGACATCGAGTCATTCAGAAAGAAATGTTTCATCAACATGGCTAACGCTGGTAAGTTCTCATCAGACAGAACTATCAAAGATTACGCTGAGGAAGTTTGGAACGCATAATCGGTTGAATTTGATTCGAGCGAAATAAAATAAAAAATTACCACCATATCAGGGAACTGGTATGGTGGTTTTTTTGTTTAGCAACGGAGAGGAGATTTTATATTGACTGATTGTGATTATTTGTTGTAACTAATGGCAACTGTACCATTATAGTGATAAGAATTTCTTGTCTCTTTGGAAAGTTTCAATCCTTTTAATTCGTTGATATTTCCGTTTACAGAACCGGCAGTTACAGGGGTAACTGTCTCTCCGTCAAAATAGTATCCAAGTCTAAATTCCCCGCCAAAAGCTCCGGTGAATTCATCCATCTGGAAGTCAGAAAAATCAGATACCATAAGGAACGGCTCGGATTTCATCTCTTCTATAGATGTATCTCCTGAAAGGAGAGAGTAACTGTCATAAGTTCCTGTTGGTTCAATGCCAAGATACGCAGCATACATAGCATTTCCTGTAATAAAGCGGATTTGATTATCCTTGATAATATTTAAACTGCGAAGTTCAATTCCCTCGTCAGAATAAGGGATATTTGGAGCGAGAGTCATTGAGATTTTTTCATTTGAAACATCACTTGTAATAAAATCATCAATGGCATATTTCGAATATTCGGGATAAATCATAGAGGCATCCGATTTTACCAGATAATATTTAAATAAATCATAGAGACAGTTTCCTTTTAAAATGATTTTCTTGTAAGATTCGTCTTTTACAACATCAGCAAAAGGTCTTGCAATCGATCTGTCATGAGCAGCCTGCAAAGAAGTTGTCACATATTCTGAGAGAGAATCCTCTAAATTTGTATCTTTTGATGAATATTTAAAATCCCGGTACAATTCGACATCTTCGGAAACTGTGGACTGTGCGACAAATTCGCCTTCATAAACTGCATTTGCAAATGACACATTTACACCATTTGAGTTGATGATGTGTACATAAGCGTGATTGACAAAAATCTCCAGAGAATTAATAAAAGTCTGCTCGGAAGAATCATTTTTATAAATCACAGCGGCAATGTCATCTGCGCGAAGTAAATCAGAGACAGAAGTAGCAGCTGTATCTGATTCATGTTCCGAAAACATCTGACTGCCAGATGGCAATTTATAATAAGGATTTTTGACAGAGTGTGCAGAAGTGTAGGCATTTTTGACTTTTTTACTCAGTTCCTCTGCGGACATGTTTAAGTTTGCCGTGAACGTAAAGCTGCCACGATAAGCCTGACCGTCTATTTCAAAGTCATGATAAATGGTTACATCTGAGTGAATGACGTGTTTGCCTCGATGCAGCACTTTCTCCTTTTTGACAAAAAATAATTCTTCAGAATCTGTCGTTTTTGTGTGAATAAGAAAGTTCTGAATATCGTTTTCTGATAAAGCGTCTAATATACGATTGTTTAAGGAAATATCATCCTGTTTAAAATTCTGATTCATGTTTGTCCTCCAATATTTTTAGCTGTTTTGGTTTTTAGCTGGTTCGTAAGAGCCGGCACACAGGAAACGAAGTTTCCTATGGCGGGAAACCACAGTGAGGAAATGCGTAGCATTTTCGAACTTGGTTCTGAATAGTTATGATATTTTTACTCTTGCCTTGATTGCAGGACCGCCATCAGAAACTTTTACCCATTCCTTATAGCCTTTGCCGCAATAGCCGCTGCCACTGAGTTTTAGAGTATCGGAAACCATAGAAATCGATTTTAATAAATCTGGAACATATCCACTCAGGCAGACTGGTGAGACAATCTTTCCTGTGAACTTTCCGTCTTTGATTTCACGTCCGATATTTACCATACACTGAATTCCCCAGTTTTTTGGATCTTCCATACCATTCATGCCGTTATCGAGAAGAAAACCGTATTCAATCGAGGCAATCATCTCATCTAAGGTACTACTTCCTGACTCAAAGTAGGTATTTGTCATTCTTGTATAAACCTTTCGCTCAAATGATTCTCTTCGGCCATTTCCGGTAGGCTCGAAACCAAGAGCGGCTGCGGATTGCGCATCATTGATACCGGATACAAGAATACCATCTTTGATGATTATCGTATCATGTGAAAGAGTTCCCTCGTCATCAAAGAAATAAGTAGCGGCCTGATTGATTGTAGCTGCGTTGTCGTGCATAGTGACAAGTGGGGAGGCAATCTGTGTGTTCATGTATTTCTTTGCGAGAGCGCGGTCTTTGACGAACATGTCCTCTTCAACACCGTGGCCAAATGCCTCGTGTGCAATCAGACCTGTGACATCCGGAGTACAGATGACATCATAAGTTCCGGGAACAGGAGGAACGCTGTCTAAGAGTTCAATCGCATTTTTGCAGGAAGTTTCGATATTGTCTGTGAGATTGTCAAGAATCTCTGCACCTCCGAGCGCAGAACATGGAGAGTAGTAATAGCGTGTCACATCATCTTTTGTGACAAACGGAGTTGCTGTTCCGACACTCCATAAAATATGCTGCTCCATATTTTTATCACAGGACAGAAACATCTTGTGAATACCGAGATACTGGTATACGCAGGTACAGTCTGTTACAAGTGCATCATATTCACGAGCCTTTTTGTGTGCCTGCTCTAATTTTTTTGTGATTTTGGCATCATCTAATTTGTCTGGGTCTATTTCAAAATCAGTTGATTTACAGAAAGTAATTCTATCCTCTGAGCGTTTCAGACTGCCTGTATTGTCTGAAAATCCCGTCTCGTCTGCGAGGATGGCCGGAATAGAATTCAGAAAATCTTTACTGAAATTGTTGAAGGAATATTCATAAGGACCATCCGGTGTCTGAAGTCTTAAAACAGCACCGGAAGTTGCAAACATATTGTCCTTGATAGAAGTTCCTGATTTGGAAAAACGATAAGTTTTTCCGTCTGAAATCTCTACCAGTACAGAGATTTCTGTGAAATATTTGTTTGCTCCGATATTAGTGAGCAAATCTTCAAAAAGTTGTTTTTTGTCATCGAAAATTTGATTGTTCAATTTTAATCTCCTATTATCTGTAACATTAAAATGTTATATTTTTGCATATATTAAAAGTAAGTGCTTCATGCTCGCTTACTAGGGTGGATATTTTTTGCAGATTATCGTGTTTCACCCATAAAGAAGAGTGTGACTACTCCGGGACCGGTGTGTGCACCGATGGTTGAGCAGACATAATTAATCATAACTTCTTTGATGCCAAAACGCTCTTTTACTTTTTCGGCAACATAGTTTGCATCGTCCACACAGTCTCCATGAGAAATAAATACAATATCATTTTCGTAATCGCCCATTGTCTTAGCCATATTGTCAACAAGTGCGTTCAATGCTTTTTTTCTTCCTCTCACATTAGAAAGAGAAATCAGTTTTCCTTCATTATCCACATGGAGCACTGGCTTTACATTAATCATTGTTCCGATAATTGCAGTTGTCTTAGATACTCGTCCGCCTCTGTGAAGATGATGAAGGTCGTTGACCGTAAACTGGTGGCAGATGTGAAGTTTGTTCTCCTCAAGCCATGCGACATTTTCTTCAAAAGACATCTCTTTTTCTTTATTACATACGGCTTTGTGGACCAATAATCCCTCTCCCATAGCTGCACATAGAGAATCGATGACAACAATTTTTCTGTCCGGATACTCCTCGGATAAGTCTCTTCCGACCATGCTGGCTGTGTTAAAACTGCTTGATAAACCAGAAGAAAAGCAAATGTAGATAACATCTGTTCCTTGCTCTAAAAAAGTTTTAAAGTGGTTGGAAACAGATTCTGGATTACATGCCATAGTGGTAGGCATGTAGCCTTCACGCATCTTTGCATAAAAATCTTCTGGTGAGAGCTCGACTTCGTCTCCGTATACGGTTCCATCTAATTCGTAACAGATGGGGATAATATCAACTCCATGTTTTTGTGTATATTCGAAAGGTAAATCACAGCACGTATCTGTGATAATAACATAATCACTCATAAAAAACCTCGTTTCCATTTTATTATAGTTTACAGTTGCTATTTATATAACTACAAGTTAAGTATAAGGGGATTATTTAGGGGTGTCAATTGAATTTTAATGTGCTATAATAGGACTACTTGCAGTGCATAGCACGGAGAAATCCGTATCATAGTCAGGGCAAATGCTATTGCCCCTGACATCATAAAATATAATAAAATTTAGGAGGCATAGTGTGATTTTTATTTATGCGATAATGGGAATACTTGGATTGCTGATAATCGGTTATCTATGGTGTATTATGCCGGGAAAAATTGATTATAATACAAGAGAAAAGATAAAACCATTTACTGAGACATATATTGCACACAGAGGATTGTTTGATTTGAAACTGTCCATTCCTGAAAATTCCATTCCGGCATTTAAGCGAGCCGTAGAATATGGATATGGAATTGAGCTGGATGTGCGCCTGACAAAAGATGAGGTACTGGTTGTGTTTCATGATGACACACTTCTGAGAATGTGTGGCGTGGCGAAAAAAGTATCGGAACTTACTTATGAGGAATTACAGGAATACACGCTGCAGAAAACAGACTGCCATATTCCAAAATTTTCAGAAGTTTTAAAGGTCGTAAAGAAAGAGACACCTCTTGTCATTGAAATCAAGTCAGTCAAAGGTGACAGGCGAACTGCTCCGTATCTCGATAAAGAATTGGAAAATTTTGACGGAACCTATTGTATTGAATCTTTTCATCCATTGGAAATCAGGTGGTATAAAATCAATCGTCCGGAGGTTGTGAGAGGGATTCTGACATCAAAATACACAAGAAAGATTACACATGTCGATCCGATGGTACTCAATGTGTTTTCAAGACCACAATTTATTGCCTATAATTATAAGATGGCACATAGTGCAAAATTTACATTTATGAGGACAGTCTATGAGTTTTACAATGCGGCATGGACAATAAAAAATCAAAAGACAATCGAAGAGATTAAAGATGTTGTTCAGATTTTTATCTTCGACAGCTTTATTCCGGAAGATAGAAAAGTGGAGTAAAAGCTGAAAATAAATATGCAAAAAATCGAAAAAAGAAAAGAAAGGAAAGAATTTATGGATATTACAAAGCATCTACAGTATAAACTAGAAGAACAGGAGGACTTAAAAGACATTGATTCAAAAGGCTATGTGCTCAGACATGTGAAGTCTGGCGCAAGAGTGGTTCTGATTGAAAATGAGGACAACAATAAGACATTTTCCATTGGTTTTCGCACACCTCCCGATGATGATACAGGAGTTGCCCATATTACCGAGCACAGTGTGCTTTGCGGCTCGGAAAAATTTCCTGTCAAGGATCCGTTTATGGAGCTTGTAAAAGGTTCGCTCAATACATTTTTAAACGCGATGACTTATCCAGATAAGACTGTTTATCCGGTAGCAAGTACCAATGATCAGGATTTTAAAAATCTGATGAACATCTATATGGACGGTGTTCTGCATCCAAATATTTACACACGACCTGAGATTTTTAAGCAGGAGGGAATTACACTCAGCTTAGAGGATAAGGATTCGGAATTAAAATACAACGGCGTTGTGTACAATGAGATGAAAGGTGCTTTTTCATCAGCAGATGATGTTCTTGACCGTGTGATTACAGCATCTCTTTATCCGGATACCTGTTATTCTGTGGAGTCAGGTGGAAATCCTGATTTCATTCCCGACCTTACATATGAAAAATTTCTTGACTTTCACAGAAGATATTATCATCCGTCCAACAGCTATATTTATGTATACGGAGACATTGATATGGACTGGGTACTGGATTGGATGGATAAAGAATATCTGTCAGCATACGATTTGTTAGAAATTCAGTCGGAAATCGAACTTCAGAAACCGTTTGAAAAAATGGCAGATGTGAGGGAAGAATATCCGGTTTCTGATACAGAAGATATTGAAGAAAATACGTACTTATCTTACAACTTTGTGGTGGGAGATATTCTTGACCGTGAATTAAATCTTGCCATGCAGATTTTGGAATATGCCATTGTCTCTATGCCGGGCTCGCCAGTCAAAAAGGCACTTTTGGATGCCGGCATTGGAAAAGATGTATCTGGAAGATTTAACAACTTTATTCGCCAGCCATATTTTACATTTACGGCAAAATCGGCAGACGAGGCAAAAAAAGACGAATTTGTAAAGACAATTCGCAAAACATTTGAGGAATTGGTGAGAGATGGAATTGATAAGGATGCACTTCTCGCTGCACTGAATAATTATGAATTCCAGTACAGAGAAAATGATTTTGGCTCTTATCCAAAAGGACTTATGTACAGTTTTACGGTATTTGACAGTTGGCTTTATGATGACTCTAAGCCATTCAGACACCTGATTCAGAATGATTTGTTTGATTCGCTCAGAGAAAAGATGAAAACTGATTATTTTGAGAAACTGATAGAGAAATATTTCCTCAATAACACACATTGTTCCGTTGTTTCGATTGTCCCAGTCAGAGGACTTCAGACAGTCAATGATGAAAAACTCAGAGAAAAGTTACAGAAAATCAAGGATTCCATGACGGAGGAAGAAATCCGTCAGCTTGTGGAAGAGACAAGACATTTAAAAGAATATCAGGAAACGGAATCGACAAAAGAAGAATTAGATACGATTCCGGTTCTTAATAGGGAAGATTTGTCAACGAAAGTAGAACCTTTTTATAACAAAGAGGTCAAGGTAAAAGATGTAACTGTGTTAAGACATGATTTATTTACCAATGGCATTGCATATTTTGATTTTATGTTTGACGTGACCGACTTGCCAAATGAATTCCTTCCATATCTCGGAATTTTTAAGGGAGTCATGGGATATATGGATACCGAACACTATAGCTATAGCGAAATCAGCAATATGATTGGAATTCACACCGGTGGAATCTACACAGAGGCAAATGTGATTGCAAATCCGAGAGACAGCCAGAAGTACAGCATCAAATTTGAAATTAAGGGCAAAGTATTCGCAGATAAGATTGGAAAGGCGATGGAACTGATTCGTGAAATGATTTATCACGGAACCTATGATGATGAGAAACGACTTTACGAAATCCTCTGCGAAGGCAAGTCAAACCTGCAGAGATACCTGATGAACGCATCCGATTCTATGGCAGTTCTCAGAAACAGATCGTATATGTTTCGTTCAAGTCTTGCAAATGACTGGCTGAAGGGAATCAGTTATTATAAGACAATCGAGGCGATTGTTGCTGATTTTGAGAACCGCAAAGGTGAAGTGATGGAAAACTTAAAGAAAATTGCGGCTTATATTTTCCGAGGAAACAATGCACTTCTCAGCTATACGGCAGATGATGAGGGCTACGCATATTTTGAGCCTTGTGTCGGTGAATTTGCAGAAGAATTGAATAAAAATAATCATGCAGAGATTGATTTGTCAAAATATCCAAACAGAGAACCGGAAGTAAAGAACGAGGGAATGAAGACTTCTTCTCAGGTATCTTATGTGACAAGAGCAGGTGATTTCAAACAGGCAGGACTCGAATATGATGCGTCTCTGAGAGTGCTAAAAACGATTCTTTCAAGCGAATATCTCTGGAAAAATATCAGGGAGCAGGGAGGAGCTTATGGCTGCAACTGCGGATTTATGAAAAATGGAGGAGGATATTTTACTTCTTACAGAGATCCAAATGTTGGAAGAACCAATGATGTATTTGAAAAGGCAGCAGAATATGTAGAAAACTTTGATACAGATGAGAGAAGTATGACAAAATTTGTCATTGGAACGATTTCGTCTATGGACACACCGCTGACTGTACTTGCAAAGGGAAATCGTTCTACAGCGGCTTATCTCTCAGGAGAAACTATAGAACAGCTCCAGAAGGAGAGAATGGAAGTTTTGACAGCAGATGTGGAAAAGATTCGCTCTCTTGCACCATATGTCAGGGCGGTACTCGCATCAAAGAACATCTGTGTCATCGGAAATGAGAATAAAATTGAAGAAGAAAAAGAGCTATTTGAGACAACGTTTCATCTTTTTGAATAGCAGATAAGCATTCCCCGTCTCTAGGGTGTCAAGATATAGGCGAGGGTATTGGGGGATGCTTATGTCAGGAGGGGGAAGCCCCTTCTGACAAGCCGCAAAGCGGTCTGCGTTCATGAGCAAGTAGCGAAGCGGATTGCAAATGTCCGCTTTGATAGCAGATAAGCAAAGAAAGGAATACAGATATGAATGAACCACAGGTAAAATCAGGATTTGTGACAATTATTGGAAGACCAAATGTTGGAAAATCTACGATTATGAATAAAATGATTGGTCAGAAAATCGCAATCACATCAAACAAACCGCAGACAACCCGCAATCGAATTCAGACAGTTTATACGGATGAGAGAGGACAGATTATCTTTCTTGATACGCCGGGAATCCACAAAGCAAAGAATAAGCTTGGAACCTACATGGTTGACGTTGCAGAGAATACAATGAAAAATGTAGATGTCATTTTGTGGCTGGTGGAGCCTACGACATTTATCGGTGCCGGAGAGAGACACATTGTAGAGCGATTAAAACATGTAAAGAAACCAATCTTTCTTGTTATCAACAAGGTAGATACGGTTCAGAGAGATGACATATTCAAAGTAATTGATACTTACAAAAATCAGTGCGACTTTGCTGAAATTATTCCTGTGTCAGCGATAAAGGGAAATAATATTGATACGTTAATTGAGTTGATTTACAAATATCTTCCATATGGACCACAGTATTATGATGAGGATACAGTGACAGATCAGCCGGTGAAACAGATTGTAGCAGAGCTGATTCGCGAAAAAGCACTCAAATGTCTGGATGATGAAATTCCACACGGCATTGCAGTTTCAATCGAGCGCATGCACTACAGAGAGGATGGCACAATTGTAGATATTGATGCAACAATCATCTGCGAGAGAGATTCACACAAGGGAATCATTATTGGAAAAGGCGGAGCAATGCTCAAGAAAATTGGAAGTGCTGCCAGATATGAAATTGAGCGTCTTGTCGATATGAAAGTAAATTTAAAACTCTGGGTAAAAGTTAAAAAAGAGTGGAGAGACAGTGATTTCCTTTTGAAAAACTTTGGATACGATAAGAAGGATGAGTATTAAGAGCAATGGATTCGGTTGAATTAACAGGAATGATTATAAAAATTTCAGATGTCGGTGAGTCAGACCGGCGAATTGTAATTCTGACAAAAGAAAGAGGAAAAATTGCAGCCTTTGCCAGAGGTGCCAAGCGACCAAAGAGCACTCTGGTATCTGCAACCAGACTGTTTGCATTTGGAACATTTACGCTGATTCAGGGAAGTAATGCCTATTCACTGATTAAGGCGGATATTAAAAATTATTTTGATGCTATCTCAAAAGATATGGAGGCCATGTGCTATGGAAGTTATTTCTGTGAATTTGCAGACTATATGACATACGAAAACATGGAGTCCTACGAGATGCTCAAACTCATGTATACGACACTTAGGGCGCTTACCAGCGAGAAAATTCCAAATCGACTTGTGAGATGTATTTTTGAACTTCGCTGTCTTGTCATTAACGGAGAATATCCGCAGATGTTTGAGTGTGTATCGTGTGGAAGTAAAGATGTTCACAGCATCAGTATTTCAAGGTTTGGGGTATTGTGTAATCAGTGCAAAAATCAGTCAGGTGATTCAACCTATGTGAGTGGAGATGCCATTTACACGTTACAGTTTATTATTTCAACAGAAATAGAGAAACTGTATACCTTTTCTGTAACAGAAGAAATTCTAGAAGAACTGACTCGGATTATCAAAAAAATCGTGAATCAGATTGTCCATACAAACTTTAATTCTTTAAAAATATTAGAAACCATTACAACTTAAACTTGAAATTAAAAGTTTAGAGGAGTATAATGTTTTAGATTATGTAACTAAAACAGGAAAGGTAGAGAGGTTATGAAAAAGTCCGGAAGAATAATTGCATTACTTTTATGTATCGCAATGGCTTTAACTGCGGCAGGATGTTCGAAGTCAAAGAAGAAGAAAAATCAGGAACCAGTTGATGATTCAAAATTGACAAATTTTACACTGAATGATGATGGAAGTTTTACTGTTCTTTATGAAGAAGAGTTCAATGAGTCTTACTATGACAAAAAAGAATTAGAGACACTGATTGATTCAGAGATTAGTGAATTTAATTCTGCTCTTGCAGCCGACAAGAACAAAGGAATGTCAAAAGAAAGTTTTAAAATTGAGGGAGGCAATGCCAAACTTGTATTAAAGTTCAATTCAGTTGCAGATTATATGAGTTACGAGAGCAATTATGTCAACAGTAACAGAAATGCAGTTTTATTTATAGGTAAGTACAAAGATGCAGTTGCAGCAGGTTACACAATGGCAGGAAAATTCCTCGCAGCAAACGGCAAGGATACATTTGATAAAAATACTTTAGTCGCTGATGACAATACATATGTTTTATATACAAATCAGGGCTACAATATTGAAGTGCCGGGGGAGATACTGGCAATTAGCCACAGATCGACTATCAATACAAAAACAAGTCAGGTGAGAACTCCTGATTTAAGAGAAAATTATATTATATTTAAAAAATAAAAATGAAAAATAAAAATGAAATACGAAAAGGAATGGTGTGCGAAATGAGAAATGAAGACAAAACTTTAGACAAAATCGTTGCATTGGCAAAATCAAGAGGATTTGTATATCCGGGCTCTGAGATTTACGGAGGTCTTGCAAATACATGGGATTACGGCAATCTTGGTGTAGAACTGAAAAACAATGTAAAGCAGGCATGGTGGAAAAAATTCATTCAGGAAAATCCATACAATGTTGGTGTTGACTGTGCAATCTTAATGAACCCTCAGACATGGGTTGCTTCTGGACATTTAGGCGGATTTTCAGACCCTCTTATGGATTGTAAAGAGTGTCATGAGAGATTCAGAGCAGATAAGATTATCGAGGACTGGTCAGCAGACAACAACTTTACATTAGAGAGTTCTGTAGACGGATGGACACTTGAGGCAATGAAGAACTTTGTAGAGGAGCACAACATTGCATGTCCTACATGTGGAAAACACAACTTTACAGACATCAGACAGTTTAACCTGATGTTCAAGACATTTCAGGGTGTTACAGAGGACGCAAAGAACGTTGTTTATTTAAGACCGGAGACAGCTCAGGGTATTTTTGTAAACTTCAAAAATGTTCAGAGAACATCAAGAAAGAAACTTCCATTTGGTATCGGACAGGTTGGTAAATCATTCCGTAACGAGATTACACCAGGTAACTTCACATTCCGTACAAGAGAGTTTGAGCAGATGGAATTAGAGTTCTTCTGCAAACCGGGGACAGACCTTGACTGGTTTGAATACTGGAGAGGTTTCTGTAGAGATTGGCTGATTTCTCTTGGTATGAAAGAGGACGAGATGAGACTCAGAGATCATGATCCTGCTGAACTTGCTTTCTACAGTAAGGGAACAACAGATATTGAATTCTTATTCCCATTCGGATGGGGCGAGCTCTGGGGAATCGCAGACAGAACAGATTATGACTTGACACAGCATCAGAATACATC
>ONXS01000018.1 GCA_900321855.1 uncultured Eubacteriales bacterium
TCTCTTCATAAAAGTCATCATCAATCTTTGAAAATCCACTAAAAATCGAATCAATTGACGAAACAATATTATTTCTGGTCTTAGTCAGTCCTGAGACAAGTCTTTTGAAAAAACCCTTTTTCTCCTTCTTTGGTTCTGCATTTTCATTTTCTAATAATTTCTCTGACATATCACTTATTTCCTTTCTATTATTTTCAATTTATCTTATTTGTACGATTGGAATAGCACATAAATCCAATACAATTCCACCTTAATTCGTCAACTGTGAATCCAGCAAATCTACCGATACCAATGTGGAGATACCTTTTTCCTGCATCGTAATACCATACAGTCGGTCTGCTGCCTCCATCGTTCCTTTTCGGTGTGTAATTACAATAAACTGCGTATTTTCTGTCAGCTTATGTAAATAATTTGCATATCTTGATACATTGGAGTCATCCAGTGCCGCCTCAATCTCATCCAAAAGACAGAATGGAGAAGGTTTTAAGTTCTGAATGGCAAAAAGTAAGGAAATCGCTGTCAGCGCTTTTTCTCCTCCGGATAACTGCATCATATTCTGAAGTTTCTTTCCCGGTGGCTGAGAGATAATAGAAATGCTCGCCTCCAGAATATCCTCCTCTTCATTTAATTCAATGGTACCCTTGCCACCACCAAAAAGTTCCTTAAATACTTTATCAAATTCCGTCTTAATCTGAATAAATTTCTCTTCAAACTGTTTTCTCATTCCAATATCAAGTTCAGAGATAATCTGTTTCAGCGATTTTTCAGCCTCTGTCAAATCATCATGCTGTGTCTTTAAGAACGTGTATCTCTCATTTACCTCTTTGAATTCCTCAATCGCATTGACATTGACATCTCCGAGAGCTCTGATTCCAGCCCTTAACTTTGCTATATTTTTCTTTAACTCTCCCATATTTGTGAGTTCCGGATTTTTTAGTCCCGATGCCATATTAATGGTCAGTTCATATTCTGCCCACATATAATCAATCTGAGAATCCATCTGCTCATTCAACTTGTCAATCTGAGAGGTCAATCGGTAAATTTCTTTATCCAGTTCATTTGTCCTGTTTGAAAGTTCTTCTCTCTTTGCAAAGAAATCTTTGTGATTTCTTGACATCTTTTCTTTGTCCTGATTCAGTTTCTGAATTTCTTCTGATATATCTTTCTGCGATGCCAGCGCTGTCTGAATTGCCTGATTGATTTTGTCAATCTCCTGTAATTTCTGTTCAATCTCCTTTGCCGCCCCATCATCACCCGAATCAATGGTCTGAAGTTCAAACTTCTGTTCCCTGATTTCTCCTTCAATTCGGCGAATATTTTCCACAAGATAAGTCAGTTTCTGGTTTGACTCTACAAAATCAAGTTTCATAGAATCCACTTTTTCACTCTGAGAATTTTCATGATTTCTCTCTAAATCAAGTTTCTGATTCAACTCGGTAACTTTATCTTCCAAAGACTGATTTAATGAGTCATATGTTTCTAATTCATGTTTCAGCTCATCATTACTTTCTTTAATATCGTTAATCTGGTTTCCTATTTCTGTATTTTCGCGCTTGAAATCTTCATAATTTAACTCAATTTCTCTCTGCTTGTCTGCAGCCTGCGAAAGATTCATCTGAATGGTATTCTGTAAAATATACTGCTGATGCAGAACTTCATTGATTTTATTCAGCTCATCACTCATCTGCAAAATTTTTGTCTTTGACAGTTTTAATTTTTCTTCACATTCAGCAGACTTCTTTTTATTTACAGCAATACTATTCTCAAGTTCTTCAATCTCACGGCGTCTTCCAAGAAGATTGCTTTGATTTCGAAATGCACCACCGGACATAGAACCTCCTGCATTTAAGAGTTCTCCCTCAAGTGTTACCATACGAAGTGTATACTTGTATTTTCTCGCAATCACAAGTGCCTGATCAATCGTATCGACAACTACAATTCTGCCGAGTAAATATTTTGCAATCGCCTCATACTCTTTTTTGATGTCTACCAAATCACAGGCAAGTCCCAAAACTCCTTTTTCCTGCAAGACTGCCTCATTATGAAAGCCGGTTCGGTTTGCAATACTGCTGAGTGGCAAAAATGTCGCTCTTCCAAACTTATTTTTCTTCAGATATTCAATAAGTTCTTTTGCAGTATTTTCTGTATCTGTAACAATATTTTGAATATTTCCGCCAAGTGCTGTCTCAATTGCCACTTCGTATTTCTTTTCAACTTTGATAATATCTGCAACGACACCGACAATGCCCGATTTCTTATCTTTTAACTCCATGAGTTTTCGGATACTGTTTCCATATCCCTCATATCTCTCTGTAATATTCTTCAAAGATTCCAGTCTTGACTTATTTCTCTGATATTCAATCAAAAGCTCTCTCGACTGATTTTCCAGTGTCGAGGCACTATTCTCCAGTTCTTCTAACTCTGTGCTGAGAGCGTCATTTTTCTGGTTTAATTCCTCAATCTGTATATTAATCTTGTCAAATTCTTCCGTCAAATCTTTGATTGTCTGATCCTGAGAATCTTTATCTGTGGTATATTTAATCAGTTTCTGATTGATTTCTGCTCTTCGGATTCCTATCTGTTCAAGCATGGTGTCATATCTCTGAATTTTGGAGCGTACTGCTGATCTCTCATTCAAGAGTTCTATAATCTCTCTCTTTGTGTCTTCAATCTCCTCCAAAATAGCTGCAATGCTATCCGAAATCTTTGAGAGTTTTTCATATTCACCTTTTCTCTGTTCGTCTGCCTCTTTCAATGATTTTTGCAGACTGTCTTTATCATTTAAAAATTTTTCTCTGTCTGCCTCTAATTCTTTTATTTTTGCATTAATTGTCTCAATTCTGTTTGCAATATGAGACTGATTCTGCCTCACAGAATGAATCTGCTCATTTAACAGGTTGATTTCACCCGTATATTTTTCTTTTACTAAATCAATTTTATTGAGTTCATTTTTCTTCTCATCAATACTTGAGGTAATGGACTCAATCTCTAATTCAAGCTGTTCATATTCACTCTTTGTCTTGTCCAATTCATGATTTGTATGCTGCAAATCATCATCTGCAATCTTCTTTTTGCCCTCTAAATCACTTAGTTTGCCCTTAATATCTTCTACCTGCAATAAAAACATATTAATATCATTTGTTTTTAATTCTTCTTTTAATTTGAGATATTCTCTGGCTTTTTCAGACTGGATTTCCAATGGTTTTACCTGCTTTTCCAGCTCAGACAGAATATCGTTGACTCTGACAAGGTTTGCCTGTTCATCTTCTAGTTTTTTCTGTGTCATCGCCTTACGTCTCTTATATTTTACAATACCTGCCGCCTCGTCAAAGAGTTCTCTCCTCTCTTCCGGCTTTCCAGACAGAATTTTATCAATCTGTCCCTGTCCAATAATGGAATAACCCTCTTTACCAATACCTGTATCATAAAACAGCTCATTAATGTCTTTCAGACGACACACAGAGCCATTTATCATATACTCACTTTCTCCTGAACGAAACAGTCGTCTTGATACAGTAACCTCATCAAATTCAATTGCCAATGAATGATCGGAATTGTCCAAAGTAATCGCAACAAATGCAAATCCAAGCGGTTTTCTGTTTTCTGTACCTGCAAAAATAACATCTTCCATCTTTGCACCACGCAGCTGCTTAATTCTCTGCTCTCCAAGAACCCATCTCACCGCATCTGCCACGTTACTTTTTCCACTTCCGTTCGGTCCAACAATACCTGTGATACCATTATGAAATTCAAAATTAATCTTATTGGCAAAAGACTTAAATCCCTGTACCTCTATACTTTTTAAATACATTGTTGCCCTCTCAGTGTTTCATTATTTCTTTTTTAATTTCTTGATTGCCATAAATGCCGCCTGCTGGTGAGCTGATTTTTTCGTCTTTCCAACTCCGGTTCCAACTACTTTTCCATCAATCACACAATTCGCCTCATAAGACTTGTCGTGATCCGGACCAGATTCACTGACAATCACATAAGATAACTCTCCTAATTTATACTTCTGTACCAGCTCCTGTAAAATAGTCTTGCTGTCATGAAACAGTCTCTTTTCGTCTACAGATGTCAGTATATATTTCAGTGCAAATGCTCTTGCAGGTTCCATTCCGCCGTCTAAATAAATAGCTCCAAGCAATGCCTCTACCGCATCACTTGTAATGGAATTTCTCTCTCTTCCACCTGTGAGTTCTTCTCCCTTTCCCATCATGATATAATCACCAAGATTGAGCTTTTTAGCAACTGCTGCCAAAGGTTCTTCGCTGACTAAACTTGCTCTTAACTTTGTCAGTTCACCTTCTGGATAATTTTGATATTTTGTAAATAAAAATTCACTTGATACCAGCTCCAAAACAGCATCTCCTAAAAATTCCAGTCTCTCATTGCAATGATTTTTGTTCATTCTGTGATCATTTGCATAAGAACTGTGTGTCATCGCAGTTTGTAATAATGTGACATTATTAAATCTGTACCCAATTTTTCTCTGTATCTCTGAGATATTTTCATTATGTGGCATCTTGCCCTTCCTCCTATCCAAATCACGCCACCCTTGTTCTCAAAAAATCCCGTATTGAAAATGCGGAATTATGAATCAGGGGTGGCGTGTCTATTGCTTTTATGTTCTCTGTAATAATTATTTATCTACTACTTTCTTAATCTGCTCTACTGCATCTCCAACTGTTGTAATATTCTCAGCAGCATCATCAGGAATCTTAATATCAAATTCCTCTTCGATTGCCATAACAATCTCTACAATATCAAGTGAATCTGCTCCTAAATCATCAATAAATGCTGACTCTAATGTAATCTCCTCTGTTTCAATGTTTAATACATCTGCAATGATGTTCTGAATCTTTTCAAATTCCATACCGTACACACCTTTCTAAATTATAATATATTCTCTTTTATTTTTTCATTAATTTTCCCATTTTTAAAACTTACACACTGAATAATTGAATTTTTGACTTCAACTGCTTTTGCACTTCCATGTGTCTTCACAACAAGACCTTTTAATCCCAACAATGGAGCTCCGCCATATTCTTTTGTGTCAAAAGCTTTCAGTGTCTTTTTAAGAGCTGGTTTGATAAGCAGTGCACCTATCTTCGACCTTACAGACGACATAAGTCCGCCTTTAATCTTTCTCAACATAACATTTCCGATACCCTCATAGAGTTTCAGTATAACATTTCCAACAAATGCCTCACATACGATAACATCTGCATAACCTTCCGGAATATCTCTTGCCTCAATACTTCCGATGAAATTAATATCCTCACATTCTTTCAAAAGAGGCATCGTCTCTTTAACCAGTGCATTTCCCTTTTCTTCCTCTGCACCAATATTAACAATGGCAACTCTCGGTTTCTTGATTCCCACTACATTTTCCATATAGATAGAACCCATGTTCGCAAACTGTACCAAATGTGACGATCTGGCATCCACATTTGCTCCACAGTCAATCAACAGTGCAACTCCGTCTTTTGTCGGAATCAAAGGTGCCAGAGGTGGTCTTTCAATCCCCTTGATTCTTCCTACAATCAGTTGTCCTCCAACTAAGATAGCTCCCGAACTTCCTGCTGATACAAACGCATCTGCCTCTTCATGTTTCACCAGATTTAATCCGACTACAATCGAAGAATCCTTCTTTCCGCGAATCGCTTTTACCGGTGGTTCTCCAGTCTCAATCACTTCCGTTGCCTCTGTAATCGAAATCTGTTTTTTGTTATACTCATACTTTTTCAACTCAGCAGTTATGGCATCTTTTATACCAACCAAAACAACCTTGATGTCATCTCGCTCATTTACCGCCTCAACTGCACCTTTTACAATCTCAGCCGGAGCGTTATCCCCGCCCATAGCATCTACTGCTACTACAGTAATTTTTTCATCCAAAATACAATACCTGCTTTCACTACAATATATGAAACTTTTCAGCCTTCATGATAGATTTTTCTATTTTATCTATTACATCCCCACTTATTTAAACGGGGACTTCTCACACTGAGATAAATATACTAGATATATATCTAAAAATCAAGTCAAAAATAGCCTATTATTTTATAAAAAATAATAGGCTAAACGAACAGTCAAGTAGATATTCGCAATTTGCTTTACTACTTATTCATAGCAAAACAACTTTGCAGTTCTGTTTAATTAGTCAACTGCAACGACTTCTTTTTTGTTGTATGTTCCGCATGCTTTGCAAACTCTGTGTGGCATCATTAATTCTCCACAATTGCTGCATTTTACTAAGTTTGGAGCACTCATTTTCCAGTTTGCTCTACGCTTATCTCTTCTTGCTTTAGAAGATTTATTCTTTGGACAAATAGACATGGTCGGTTACACCTCCTTAAAATTATTAAAAATGTCACGAATTTTTGACATTCTAGGGTCTAATTCTGTAGTATCACAGTCACAGGACTGCAAATTAAGATTTGCCCCACATCTATTACAAATTCCCTTGCAATTTTCACTGCAAAGAACCTTCATAGGCAAATTCACTAAAATCTCTTTATAAATGAGCATTTCAAGATTTAACTCTTTTCCTTCAATGAAAGACTGCTCATCCAAATCGATTTCCTCATGATCTGACTCATTCATGTCAATAATCTTATTTACCTCGATATGAATGTCATTTCTGACATCTGCCAGACATCTGCTACATGGAATATTCAGTGAAACCACTGTCTCAAAACTGATACTCAGTTTCTTCTTTCCTGTATTTTTAAGATGAACAGTAAAAGGTGATTTTGATATAATCTCATAATCATCAGTTTTTGATACAAATCGATTCATCTCAATTGATGCCGGAATATCAAGTTCCTTATTTGTCACACTAAGGATGTCGGATAATTCAATATACATAAATTACCTCTTTTCTTATGGATAGCCTAAACGGTCTATCTATATTCGCACTTGTCCATTATAACGATATGAATCTCGTTTGTCAATCTAAATTTTATATTTTTTTAGGCAGTTTTTCCTCGGTGTGAGATTATACTCCCACCAGGAAAAATTACTGCTCTCAAAAACATTATATCCGGATATAGACAAATGGACTGTAAATCGCACCTTTAAATCAGTGCCAATGTCTCTTTTGCAATCTTTAATTCTTCATTTGTCGCAATCTTAAATACCAATACTTTTGAATTCTCTGATGAAATCTTCACCTCATCTTCACGACTCTGGTTTGCATCTTCGTCAATTTCAAGACCGAGGAAAGTAAAGTATGAGCAAATCTGTTCTCTCACATAAGAATTGTTCTCACCAAGTCCGGCTGTAAATACAATTGCATCTACTCCGTTCATAGCTGCTGTGTAAGAGCCAATGTATTTTGCCACAACATAACAGTAGGCATCTAATGTCATCTTCGCTCTCTCATCACCATCTAACATTGCTGCTGTTATATCTCTAAAATCACTGCTGATTCCAGACAGACCGAGAACACCTGATTTTTTATTTAACACGCTCACAACTTCACTCGCTGAGATGTGTTCTTTATTCGCTAAGAATTCGATAATGGCAGGGTCAATACTTCCCGATCTTGTACCCATAATGACACCCTCTAGTGGTGTGAGTCCCATGCTGGTATCTACAGACTTGCCATTCTCCACTGCACAGATACTTGCTCCGTTGCCGAGATGACATACGATTGTCTTCATATCTTCTAAATCTCTGCCGGCAAGCTCTGCTGCTCTCTCTGACACAAAGCTGTGTGATGTTCCATGAAAGCCATATCTTCTGACTTTATATTTATCATAATACTCATATGGAAGTCCATACATATAGGCTTTTTCCGGCATTGTCTGATGAAATGCAGTATCAAATACCGCAACCATTTTCTTGTCCGGCATCAGTTCTTTACATGCCTTAATACCGATAAGGTTGGCTGGATTGTGAAGTGGTGCAAGGTCATTGCACTCCTCAATTGCTTTCATCACATTTTCATCAATCAGAACAGAATGTGCAAAATTCTCTCCTCCATGAACAATTCTGTGACCTACGGCATCCACATCATTCAAGCTGTCAATGACGCCGAGTTCTTTGTCTGTCAGCGTATCGAGCACAAGTGCAACTGCATCTGTGTGGTCCTTTAACTCTTTATCAATTTCTTTTTTATTAATATCTTTTGCTGTATAAATTAATCTGGAACCTTCCGCTCCAATTCTCTCACAAAGTCCTTTTGCGAGAACGTTCTCATCTTCCGAATTAATTAACTGGAACTTCAAAGATGAACTTCCACAATTGATTACTAATATTTTCATAATCGCCTCCAATTACATCTAATTCTGTTGTTAAAATTTAAATTTACTCTGTGCCTGTACTGCTGTGATTGCAATAACACCCACAATGTCTTTGTAATTACATCCTCTCGAAAGATCATTGATTGGCTTTGCCATACCCTGAGTCAGTGGTCCATATGCCTCAGCCTTTCCAAGTCTCTCTACGAGTTTGTATCCGATATTTGCCGCATCAAGGTCTGGGAAAATCAGTACGTTCGCATTACCTGCCACTGTACTTCCCGGCGCTTTTAATTTTGCTACCTCTGGTACAATCGCCGCATCAAGCTGTAATTCTCCGTCAGCCATAATCTGTGGATACTCTCTCTTAATAATATCGACAGCTTCCACAACTTTATTCACGTCAGGATGCTTTGCACTTCCCTTTGTAGAATGTGACAACAATGCACAAATCGGCTTTTTGCCGACTAACAAGTCAAATGATCTCGCAGAAGATTCCGTGATAGCTGCGAGTTCTTCTGGATTTGGATTCTGATTCAGACCTGCATCTGAGAAGATGAAAATTCCATCCTCACCAAACTGACAGTCTGGAACACACATAACAAAAAATCCTGAAACCATCTTTGTTCCACGTTTTGCCTTGATAATCTGAAGAGATGGTTTTAAGGTAGCTGCTGTAGAGTGACACGCACCTGAAACTACTCCGTCAGCATCTCCAAATTTAACCATCATACATGCGTAATACATATAGTCATTCATGATGAGGTCCTTTGCCTTCTCTGGTGTCATTCCCTTATCTTTTCTTAATTCATAAAATACCTCTATGTAATCCTGAGTCTTGTAATAATCATATGGATTGATGATAGTTGCCCCAGAAATATCAAGTCCTTTGCTATTTTCTGCGATTACTTCATCGGTACCGATAATAATCAGTTTTGCAATCCCTTCTTTTAAAACAACTTCTGCTGCCTCAAATGTTCTTCTGTCCATCGATTCCGGCAACACAATTGTCTTAATATCGCTTTTAGCTCTTTCTTTAATACTGTCAATAAATGATGTCATTGATTTCTGCTGCTAAAATATACACATATCATAGATATAATATGTATATCATTCTATAGCTTTTCCTTTCTTAAGATTTTGCAACTATTCAGAACCAAGCGATTTCAATTCGAATCCTGTGTATAAAATTGAAATCATTTCGTTTGAATAAACAGTTCGAAAACGCATCGCATTTTCGAACTCAGTTCTGAATAATTATAGATTTTCTATTTCTTGCACATATAGTTTTATTATATATCATTTTTTATTTATTCACAACACATAAGATGTAAACAATCTCTGAATTTCCTGTTGAGAATGTGTGAAAATCCAAGTATAATAGGCATATATCATATTATGCATTTTATTTTGTACATAAGAAAAAATGAGTATATCTATTGTTTATGCTCACATCATTCGATTTATGAAAAAAATGAACGGAGGACTTTATATATGAAAACAGCAGCAATTATTGCAGAGTTTAATCCATTTCACAATGGACACGCATATTTAATCAAAGAGGCAAAGAAAAAGACAGGAGCTGACCGCGTGGTCATCATCATGAGTGGAAACTTTGTCCAGCGCGGCGAACCTGCATTTATGGATAAATTTACAAGAGCAGAAATGGCACTGAAAAATGGAGCAGATTTAGTTGTCGAATTACCAATTGTATATGCAACAGGTTCTGCTGCGTATTTCGCATTAGGTGCAGTAAAGATGGTGAAAAAACTCAGAACTGTCGATTACCTGTGTTTTGGAAGTGAGACAGCAAATATCGAACTGCTCAAAACCATCGCATCGATTATTCAAAACGAAGATGATATTTATACCTCAACTTTACAGTCTTATTTAAAACATGGTTTTTCATTTGCAAGAAGTCGCGAAAATGCTATTTTAAAGAGTATTGCCATGAGCGGAATGAATATATCTGCCGAAACAGTCCAAAGTGTTTTAAATTCCCCTAATTCTATCCTTGCCATCGAGTATTTGATTGCCTTAAAAAAATCGAACTGCTATGCAGAACCGGTAGCCATCAAGCGTACCGATGCCGGATATAAAAATATGGGACTGACCTCTTCTCATGTGAGTGCTATGGCTATCCGCAGCTTATACCAGAAACCATCCGTTCTCACTTTCAACAACATCAGAGAAACACTGTCTTCCCTTGTTCCTTCCACAGAACATGAACTTTTAGAAAAATATTACAAGAAGACATACCCAATTTATCAGCATGACTTTGACAACATCGTTGGATACTCTCTTATCAAAGACCGCTTTGAAGATTTAAAGATTGAGAACTTATTCGATTCGACACAGGAACTGGCAAACAGAATACGAAAATTTGCAACATCCTATACGAGTATCGAGGCTTTTACAAACGACTGCAACGCACCTACAATCACAACTTCAAGAATTAACAGAATACTTCTGTATATGCTTTTCGGATATACAAAAGGAGATTTTGAAGAATACAAGAAAGACGATTATATTTATTATTTCAGAGTTCTCGGATTCAATAAAGAACATTCGGATTTACTTTCACAAATCAGTAAGAATACACCGTTCCCTATTATCACACAGCCAGTACGCGCAAACGAGGTGCTCAGCAAAAACGGTATGAAAATGTTCTTAACCAATATGTATGCAGATGAGCTTTACCGCATGGTTGCAATGAACAAATATGGATATTCTATTCCAACAGAAGAAGAACACGAACTTGCCATTTTGTAAGCATATATATTTAAATCCCCTTTATACAAATTCCTGTTACTACTTAAAATTTGCACAAAGGGGATTTTGTAATAATACCATTTATTTTCAATTACTAATATAGATATTGTTCTCCAATTTCTATACTCTGTTCGTCTATTTTCTCTCCCAAATCATTATATCCCACAAAGTAAATATAATCCACTCCAACAAAATCTGGTCTATCCTTCCAAATATAATTATAATCAAAACTAATCATATATTTATTTCCATTATTAGTTTTTATATAAAATGTAATGAACAGATGATAATATATAATTTTAATATTTTTTCTAGCAACTGTTATAAATGATAACTCAGGGGCATCAATTGATTTGATATCTCCATCTATTTTCAAAAAAACTTCTTCCAATTGCTCTTTAATTCGTTCTCCTTTATCTTTCTTACTTCGTTCACAGAATATATTATATATTTCATCAACATTTTTATTTCTGATAAACTTCTCCCATTTTTCTGATTTGTATTTTATCTTTAATTGTACGATATAATCTGATTCATAATATCCAAGCACCAAAGCTACTATTATTGTGATTATTATGACTATCAGCAGTAACTTTTTATTTTTTTCTAACATACAATCCATACCTCATTCATAGTATCATCAAATACCCAGCTATCGGTATATTTACTATACTGTTTACTAGAATACTTTTTCTTAAATGCTTGATACATATCTTTAGCATTAAATCTTACACTACAAATTTGTTTCAAGTCTTTTGTATCTATATTCATCTCTTCTGGCACAAATCCAGTAGTCCACCATTGCAATTCATTTGGATACCAATTATATAATGGTCATGACCACTCGTGTTGTCTACCAGCTCAATTATACAATTTGATTAGTTACAAAAATCCCACAGACTAAGCTTTCTAGTCTGTGGGATTATTTTCATATCATTATTTTTAGTTCTTAAAGCTGTGAATTGGAGCTGGAATTCTTCCGCCTCTGTTTACAAATGCGTCACATGAGAAGTTATTCACTGGCATAATTGGTGCATATCCAAGTAATCCGCCAAATTCTACTACTTCGCCAACACCTTTTCCAATAACAGGGATAACACGGACTGCTGTTGTCTTCTGGTTAATCATACCGATTGCAGCCTCATCTGCGATGATACCTGAGATTGTTGTTGCCTTTGTGTCTCCAGGAATTGCAATCATATCAAGACCTACGGAACATACACAAGTCATAGCCTCTAATTTTTCAATTGTAAGTGCACCTGCGTTTACAGAATCAATCATTCCCTGATCTTCACTGACTGGAATAAATGCTCCGCTAAGACCACCTACATAAGAAGATGCCATAACTCCGCCCTTCTTAACCTGATCATTTAACAGTGCAAGTGCTGCTGTTGTTCCAGGAGCACCAACCCTCTCAAGACCAATCTCCTGTAAAATATCGGCTACCGAATCTCCGATTGCCGGTGTTGGGGCAAGTGATAAATCAATGATTCCAAATGGAATTCCAAGTCTCTTAGAAGCCTCTTTTGCAACAAGCTGTCCAACTCTTGTTACCTTAAACGCTGTCTTTTTGATTGTCTCACAGAGGACTTCGAAATCTGCATCTCTTACTTTTGTAAGTGCAGTACGAACTACACCCGGTCCGCTGACACCAACATTAATGATTGCATCTGCCTCTGTCACACCGTGGAACGCACCTGCCATAAATGGATTGTCATCTGGTGCATTACAGAATACCACGAGTTTTGCACAACCTAAGCTGTCCTGCTCCTTTGTAGCCTCTGCTGTGGCAAGTACAATCTCTCCCATGAGTTTTACTGCATCCATGTTAAGACCTGTCTTTGTTGAGCCTACATTGATAGAACTGCATACTCTCTCAGTACAAGCAAGAGCCTGTGGGATTGAACGGATTAAGTTCTCCTCAGCTTTTGTCATTCCCTTGCTTACCAGTGCAGAATATCCACCGATAAAGTTTACGCCCACCTCATGAGCAACTTTGTCGAGTGTCTTTGCAATTGTCACAAAATCTTCTGGTGTTTTACACGCACTGCCTCCAACGAGTGCAATCGGTGTTACTGAAATTCTCTTATTTACGATTGGAATACCAAATTCCTTCTGAATTTCATTACCTGTTGACACCAAATCTTTTGCAAGTCTTGTAATTTTTTCATAAATATTCTTGTTCAGTGTGTCTAAATCGTTGTCAATACAATCGAGAAGACTGATACCTAATGTGATTGTTCTCACATCAAGATTCTCTTCTTCGATCATCTTATTTGTCTCGTTAACTTCGAAAATATTTAACATGTGTATGTTCCTTTCTAATTTCGGGTAATTTTCTGCTGACTTTTCGCTCGCAAATCCGTGCTCTGCACTCCACTGTCTGCTCCTGTGTCGCATCCAGATTTGCCAGCCAAGCTGTTAGGTAAAATCAAATGACGGCCTTGCTGTCGCTTGATTTTCTGCTGACAGCTTAGATTCTGTGCATTGAATTGAAAATATCTTCTAACTGCATCTTAATCTGTACGCCAATCTCATCGCCAAGTGCTGCAAGTTCATCTGCTGATGTATCAAAATCGCTCTTTGCATTTGATGCGTCTACAATCATCATCATGTTAAAATATCCCTGAACGATTGTCTGGGAAATATCAAGGATGTTGATATTATTGTCTGCAAGGTATCCGCATACCTTTGCAATAATTCCTACTGTGTCTTTTCCTACGACTGTGATAATTGATTTCTTCATGTTTCCCTCCGTCTTTCCTGTTGTAATAGTATCTTTTAGACCAAAACCAAATCTGAATTTACATCACGTTTTGCGACCTGAATATCAAAATCATCTGGTCTGTATTCATTGTCGCTCATAAGAATCTCACTTCTTACCGTCTCGTATGCAAGTTCCTCAAAATTATTCTCTTTGCTCAAATGTCCGAGAATAATTCGTTTGATTTTATCGTTTAATATATCGTTTATCAGGCGACCGCTGGCCTCGTTTGACAAATGCCCTCTGTCTCCTAAAATACGCTGTTTTAACTGATATGGATAATTTCCTGCGAGCAACATATTCACATCATGGTTCGCCTCGATGACAATGGCATCCAAATCCTGCAATTTTGATATAATATAATCATCATATTTGCCCATATCGGTTGCAACCGCCACTGATTTATCGCTGCAGTTGACTCTGTAACCTACCGGATCTGCTGCATCATGCGAAATATGAAACGGACATATCTCCAAATCTCCAATATTATAATTTTCATCTGGTCTGATTTCTCGATATAAACCAGTCGGAATCGCACCTATCGTTTTATTCTTTTCAATCTGTTCTAATGTTTTTTTTGTAGCGTAGATTGGAATCTCATATTTTCTTGAAATCACACCAAGACCACCAATATGGTCAATATGTTCATGTGTAATCATAATACCACTAATATCTTTTAAATCAATATCATTGTTATGAAGTCCCATCTCTGTCCTTTTCTTGCTGATTCCCGCATCAATCAGAATATGCGTCTGATTAGAACCCACATAAATACAGTTTCCGCTACTTCCGCTGGCCACTGTAGCCATTCTCATATTATTACTCATTGTTATCAATCCATTTCATCTGTATCAGTGACAATTGTATGTCAAAATCATGCTGATACCGAAAAATGTTTCTGATACCAGATTAAAAATGCATATACCGTCCAGATTTTTCTGGAATTGTCACACTTATTATTATAATGTCTATCAAGCAGATTGACAAGATAATCTGTGTGAAAGAATTTTTTTGCCTCTTTTGAGGTGAGCGTCTCTTTCACCATCTCATAATACTTGTCTTCTCTGAGCCAGTTGCGGACAGGAATTGGAAAGCCTAATTTCTTTCTCTCGGCTGTCACATCTGGCATAAATTTGTTTGCCGCTGCCCTGAAGTATCTCTTTGTCTCTTTGTCATTGACTCTGTGCTCTACCGGAATCGAAAATGCAACCTTTGCCACTTCTTTGTCAAGAAACGGAACACGCACTTCCAAAGAATGTGCCATACTCATGGTGTCCGCTTTATTTAAAATATCACCCCAGAGCCATGTATGAATATCAAGATACTGCATCTTTGTAATATCGTCTTTGTCTTTCACTCGGTCAAAGATTGGCTTTGTGATGCTCTGTGGAGTATATTTTTTCAATGGTTTCTTTAACATCTTGTACACTTCATCTGTATGGAAGATGTAGGCATTTCCGATGTATCTCTCTTCTAAGTCCTCTCCGGCGCGAATCAGATAATTCTTGCCCTTGAAATTTACCGGAAGTTTTGTGAGAACCTTTCGCACTCCGCGTCTGACTGGTCTTGGAACGACTCTCATCGGTTTTAAGGCAAGCGGAGATTTGTAAATATTATATCCGCCGAACAATTCATCGGAACCCTCTCCAGACAAGATTACCTTTACTTCCTTACTTGCAAGCTGACACAGGAAATAAAGTGCGATACAAGATGGGTCAGAGAGTGGCTCATCGGCATGATTCATAATCTTTGGAAATTCCTCGAAATACTCTTCTGTCGTGATTAACTTACTCTTATTTTTCACTCCAACATAGTCTGATAACATCTTTGCAAGCGGAACTTCGTTGCATTTTGGATAATCAAATCCCACACTGAACGTCTTATCCAAATCACTTCTCGCCACAATATAGCTGGAATCCACTCCTCCTGACAAAAATCCACCGACTTCTGTGTCGCTGATTTTGTGATGTCTGATAGAATCTTCCATAACAGCATTGACTTTTTCCACAGCCTCGTCAAATGTAATATTTTTATCTTCGTTAAATTCTTTTGTATAATACTGTTTTACTTCATATTTTCCATCTTCCCACATCAGATAATGAGCAGGCGGAAGTCTAAATATTCCCTTAAAAAATGTCTCATCCAAAATCGAATACTGGAAAGACAGATAGGTTTCTAAGGCTGTCGCATTAAATTCCTTCTTTACCTTCGGGAATTTTAAAATTGCCTTAATCTCTGAACCAAATACAAACTCGCCGGTATCTGTCTGTGTGTAATACATTGGTTTGATTCCGAAAATATCTCTCGCAATAAACATCTTTTTGTTTGTGCGATCCCAGACAGCAAATGCGTACATTCCTCTGAGCTTATCTAACAGTTGTACGCCATATTCCTCATATCCATGCACGAGAACTTCTGTGTCTGCATCTGTCTTAAATATATGTCCTTTTGCAATTAAATCCTCTTTAATTTCCTGATAGTTATAGATTTCTCCGTTGAATGTCACTACAATGGTTCCATCTTCATTGTACATTGGCTGTTTACCATTTGTAATTCCGATAATACTCAGTCTCCGAAAACCAAGACCTGCCATATCATCAATATGAGTTCCGGCATCATCCGGACCTCTGTGTATGATTGAGTTCATCATCTCAGTCAAATCATTTTTAAACTGTTCACCATCGCCCTCTTTTGCGATATATCCTGCAAATCCACACATATAAATCTCTCCATTCATTGATTCATGAATATTCTCCCGCAATCATATCATAAATACATCTGAGGGTCAAACTCAGATTTGCTTTCTTTGCATATATTTTATCAGACTGAAATAAAATATTAATAAATATCTCAGGCTGGTATATGAAATGAGAAGGAATATTCTTCATTTACTTGTTATTATTTTTTTAGCATCTCTGCTCTTGCTTTTTCCAGCAAATTGTTCGAAAGGTGTCTCCTTAGGAATCCATATTTCTATGTACTCACTGATTCCCTCTATTCTGCCTTTTATGATTTTATCGAACTATATTGTATACTCCAATATGTCCAGATACATATCAAAAATCATTCATCCCGTGTTTTCAAAAATATTTCACACATCCGAAAATGGCTCTTATGTCGTATTTATGGGGTTTCTCTGCGGTTTTCCTCTCGGCTCAAAAATTCTCTTTGATTTATTGAAAAAAAGAAAAATCAGTGCCTCGGAAGCAAATTCACTTTTTAAATACATAAACAATCCCAGTCCTTCCTTTATTATTTGTTATATGTCCTCATTTTATTTTGAAAATTTCCAATCAAAATTAATTTTATTGCTCATGATGTATGCACCCTCTCTCATTATTGGTATTTTTAATTTTCATTCTGCCGACAACTCTTTTCAGTCATCTGCTGTCTCTCAGGTATTTTCTTTTACCAAAGTTCTTGATGAGAGTATTTTTCAGGCTTTGCAGACACTGGTAAAACTTTCAGGATACATTATCGTTTTCTGCATTTTTTCTACCTTGTTCTCTACGCTGGCAAACGTTCCATCTGTGTTTAAAATCCTTGTCGCATGCTGTCTTGAAATGACTTCTGGGATTTTTAAACTCGCCCACGCAAATCTCTCATTCCTCACCAGACTCTATCTCTCATGTGTTTTTTCTATTCTCGGCGGAGTGTGCGTGATTTTCCAGATTAACAGTGTCATTCGAAATTCTGAGTTAAATATTTTCACCTTCATCAAGTATAAAATTTTGGCAGTTGAAATTTTTACCATTATTTTTATTCTCTATTACTCAGGTGCACTCCTGCGTATGCTGTAACATTACATTGCAGGTATATGATGCTTGAACGTTTATTACTCAGATTCACTCCTATATATACTACAACTTTTCAGAAACATACTGGCATTGTAACCTATGAATTTTCTATATTCTGTTAAAAAAGCAAAAAAAGTCCGCATTGACCGCCCATTCGGTCTAGCGAACTTTTTTGTTCTCGTATCAAATATTATTCTAATGGCTCATCATCTGAATCATCCAAATTTACGGTATAATCTTCATAACCAGATTCTTCTCCATAGTTGTCTGTATCATAATTTTCTGTATCGTAGTTTTCTGAATCATAATTTTCTGTATCATAGCTTTCTGAGTCATAATTTTCTGTGTCGTAATTTTCCGTATCAGAAACATTCTCATAGTCTTGTCCGTCAGATGTATCAGTCGAATTGTCATCTGTGACATTGCTATCTTCTGACAAATCAGTTTCTTCACTTCCCTGATCTGGAACCAATTCTTTTCTGTTATCTGTGATAATGTCAAGTTTCTGACTAAATGCCTTCATAAATCCATCGTATTTATTTGTCACATTGTCCATAGTCTGAGAAATAATCTGCTGCAATTCAGCAAGAATATCATCTGTGTACTGCATTGCACTTGTTCGAATGTCGTTTGCATCATTCACTGCACTGTCCAAAATTTCCTGAGCCTGTGCAGATGCTTCATTGATTAATTCCTGAGCCTGTTCATATGCCTGCTCCATAATCTCATGCTCGGCAATCTTCTTCTCTCTCTCAGCAATTGCCTCTTCTACAATTTTATTGCTCTTCTCCTGTGCCTCGTTAAGAATCGCATCTCTGTTTCCAATGATTCTCTGATACTTCTTAATTTCCTGAGGAGTTTCCATCTGTAACTGATCCAGATATTCATAAATCTGTGATCGATTCACAAGAATATTTCCTGAAAGTTTGTGTTTCTTACATCCATCTATATAAGCCTTTAACTCGGCTAATGTGTTTTCGTACTTACTCATTATGACCTCCATTGTTCAGCGCATTAATTTTATCTTTTATTTTGTCTACAACATAACTAGGAACAAATTTTGACACATCTCCGCCATATATTGCAACTTCTTTTACTGTACTAGAACTCAAATAGGCATACTCAAGACTTGTCGTCAAAAATATCGTATCCACATTTTCGTCCATAATTCTATTTGTCTGCGACATCTGTAACTCATACTCAAAATCAGTTACGGCTCTGAGTCCTCTCACAATAATCGTAGCATTATTTGCCTCTGCAAAATCAACAAGCAGTCCACTAAAAGAATCAATCTCTACATTCGGAATATCTTTTGTAATCTCCTTTAACATAGATACTCTCTCCTCCACTGTAAACAACGGAGATTTTGAACTGTTTTTTAATACTGCAACAATCAGTTTGTCAACCATTTTTGATGATCGTTCAATTATATCCAAGTGTCCCTTTGTAACAGGGTCAAAACTTCCCGGATAAATTCCAATCTTCATTTCCTTTTCCATTCCTAGTCACCTATATACTTTAAAAATACATGCTTGTTTGTCTTGTATAATTTTTCTTTTATCAAATCGTATCCCATATCGAACACATATGAAAAATCTGTATCCAATGATGCCTCAACAATCAATAAAGATTCATTATCTATTATATTAGACTTTGCAAGTTTTTCAAGTGTTTCTTTTTCAATATTTTTATTATATGGAGGATCCATAAAAACTATATCAAATTTTTGTGTTCCATTTAACATATGAATAGCTGAGAGTACCGAATTTTCAATCACTCTGGCTCGATCCTCTAATTTTGTAAATTTCAGATTATCCTTAATACATTTTACAGCCTGCTTGCTGTTTTCCACAAAAACTGCCGTTTTTGCACCTCTGCTCAGAGCTTCTATTCCAATTGCACCACTTCCGCTGTACAAATCCAGAAAATGACAATCTTCCACATCATTCTGCAGCATATTGAATAATGTTTCTTTAATACGGTCTGTAGTTGGTCTTGTATCCATTCCCTCTACTGTTTTTAACTGTAATCTTCTGGCCGTTCCTGCTATTACTCTCACTATCTCTTCTCTCCTCGATATTTATTCCTTCTTTTTATAAAAAAAAGACTGTATCAGGTCATATCCAAACTTTCTACAATCAACAATCTGTTCTGTACATCCTACAAAGAGTATTCCATTCTCGTTTAGTGAATCATTCATTTTCTGATACAGCTCATTCTTTGCTTTTTCTGTAAAATAAATAATTACATTTCTGCATAAAATTAAATCGATATTTTTTGGGTACCGGTCCTCAAGCAGATTTAATTTTTTGAATTGAATACATTTTTTTATAGATTCAGAAATTTTAAATTTATCGTTTCCAATATCAGTAAAATATTTGTTCTTATACTTTGCCGGAACTGACAGCATATCCTTTCTGCTATAAATCCCCTGCCTTGCCACATCAAGCACCTGCTTATCCAAATCTGTCGCAATGATTTTTACATCCTGTAAAGGAAAATTTTCTGCCAATAACATAGCTAAGGAATATGGTTCTTCTCCAGTAGAACATGCACAACTCCATATTCTAATTCTGTCTTTCGACAAAAATACTGGTGTACAGACATCTCTCAGGACATCCCACTGCTTGGGATTCCTGAAAAACTCGGATACATTAATTGTAATATAACTCATAAATTCGTCATATAACAAGCGCTCCCGTCTCAATGCCTGTAAGAAATCTCCATATTCCTTATAGTTGTTTTTTTCAATAAAAGTGTCTATTCTGCGCTTCATCTGGCGCTCTTTGTAGCAATTTAAATCGATATTTGAAATTTGGTAAATATTTAATTTAAATTGTGTATAGTTCATTCTTATTCTTCTGTAGAAGCCTGCTCTGAATTATTATCTTCTAAAGCTTTGATGCTCAAGCTGATTTTCTTGTCTGCCTCGTTGAAATCTACAACTTTAGCTTCTACTTCCTGACCTACAGATAATACATCTGATGGTTTTTCAACTCTTGTCTGAGAAATCTGAGATACATGAAGTAAAGCATCAATTCCTGGCTCAAGCTCAACAAATGCACCAAAATCTGTCATTCTTGCAATCTTACCTTTTACAACATTGCCTTTTGCATATTTCTCAGCGGCATTTAACCATGGGTTTGTGTCATCAAATTTAAGACTTAATGCAATCTTATTTCCGTTGATTTCTTTTACAAGAACCTTAATCTGTGTTCCAGCTTTGAAAGTCTTCTGTGGATTCTCAACTCTTCCCCAAGACATCTCTGAAATGTGAAGTAATCCATCAAGACCACCTAAGTCAACGAATGCACCGAAGTTTGTAACATTCTTAATTGTTCCTTCTACAACATCACCTTCCTTGATTGACTCAAGTAAAGCTTTCTGTTTCTGCTCTCTGTCTGCAATAAGAAGAGTTTTTCTGTTACCGATAATTCTTCTTCTCTTTGGCTCAAATTCTGTGATAACGAATTCGATTTCCTGATCTTTGAATTTGTTTAAGTCTTTCTCGTATACATCTGATACAAGGCTGGCTGGGATAAATACTCTTGTCTCATCAACAACAACACTTAATCCACCTGGTTTTACATCGATAACTTTAGCTTTGAGAACTTCTTTGTTATTGTAAGCTTCTTCAATTCTCTTGCTTCCTTTTTCAGCAGCAAGTCTCTTGTAAGATAAAACAACCTGACCTTCGCCATCGTTTAACTTAACAACTTTTGCCTCAAGCTTGTCGCCAACGTTTACACATGTAGTAAGGTCAACGTTTGGTGTGTTTGTATACTCGCTACGACTAATAATACCATCTGCTTTGTAACCTATATTTAAGACAATCTCGTCCTCTTTCACGCTGATTACTGTGCCCTCAACGACTTCTCCTGTACTTATTTGTTTCATTTCTGTTTCTTCAAACAACTGTTCAAAACTCTCTGACATTTGTATGAACCTCCTCGATTATATTATTTGGGGTTGATGCCCCAGCTGTAATACCTACGCAACTATGTTCCTTAATGTTATTTAAGTCCAAATCATCTAATGTTTGTATATAGTAGGTATGGTTACATTCATTTTTGCATATTTCATATAATTTCTGTGTGTTGGAACTATGCTTTCCTCCAATCACTATCATACAGTCTACCTCTGATGCAATCTCTTTGGCTTCCGCCTGACGCTCATGGGTAGCATTGCAAATAGTGTCCACAGCATATATATCATAACCCTTTTTCGCAATAATTTCAACAAGATATTTAAATTTATTGTAATTAAATGTCGTT
This sequence comes from uncultured Eubacteriales bacterium, assembly GCA_900321855.1. Classification (GTDB taxonomy): domain Bacteria; phylum Bacillota; class Clostridia; order Lachnospirales; family Lachnospiraceae; genus Bovifimicola. The sequence goes on from ONXS01000018.1 coordinate 21,857, forward strand.
TGGGCAACAATACATACCTTTTTTGTCTGATTTAAGCTAAAATCTTCCAAATCTTTTTCATTTTCTACCACAATAGCATCTTTTCCAGCCCAGCTCTTAATTCCCTGAACCTCCGGATGTATCGGATTTCCAATAATTACGATTTGATTTCCTTTTTCTCTCTCTTCGTGCACAATCTTATGAATCTTTTTCACAAACGGGCATGTCGCATCTACTATTGTAATATTCTTCTTTTCCAGTGCATCATACTCTTCTTTTGAGATACCATGTGAACGGATAATAATAATTCCATCATCTACCATTTGTAACTCTTCTGATGAATGAATTACTTTTACACCTTTGCTCTCTAAATCCTTGACAACTTCTTCATTATGGATAATTGGTCCGTAGGTGTAGATTTGTTTTTTTTCGTTATGATTTTTATTAATCTCTTCATATACGCTGTCTACTGCTCGCTTTACGCCGAAACAGAAACCTGCGCTCTTTGCCAGTATTACTTCCAAATATTAATCCCTCTCTTTTTTAACTTGATTGTGAATCGCTGCGAATATTTTTGTCAAAGCAGATATTCGCAATCTAATTTGCAAATTGTTAAATCGACTGAGCCATTCTGACAATCTTATCGGTCACCTGTTCAATTGTCATATCGGAAGAATCCACAACAACTGCATCATCAGCAACTACCAGTGGAGCAATCTCTCTGTGCATATCTCTGTAATCTCTCTCTTCGATTTCTTTTTCAATCTCTTCAAGTTTGACATCAAGTCCCTTCTCCATCTGCTCTAAATATCTTCTCTTTGCTCTTGTAGCAACAGAAGCTGTTAAGTAAATCTTTAAATCTGCATCTGGAAGAACAAATGATCCAATATCTCTTCCATCCATAATCACGCTGTTATTTTTCGCAACATTTCTCTGCAAATCCAATAATTTTTCTCTGACCTTTGGATAGACAGAAATTGCTGAAGTCATCTGACTTACCTCTTCTGTACGGATAAATGCTCCCACATTTTCTCCATTTAAAAGTACATTTTGTTCTCCATCTACATACTCAATATCCACAGTGCAATCACTGCAGCATGCCTCAATTTTTTCTTTCTCATCTGCTGTAAATCCCGCACGAATACAACACAGTGCCATCGCTCTGTACATTGCTCCAGTATCTACATATATATAATTTAATTTTTTTGCTACAAGACGGGCAATTGTGCTCTTTCCTGCACCTGCCGGTCCGTCAATTGCTATATTGATATTACTCATAATCAGGCCTCTCTTTTTTCATTTCATCAGCTTTTTATATCTTCACAGAACATCTATCTACACGGACTCTGTCGCTGCCATTCCAGCAAGATAACCGGTTGACCACGCAATCTGAAGATTATATCCTCCTGTCAGCGCATCCACATCAATCATCTCTCCTGCAATATAGAGATTTTTTACAATCTTTGATTCCATTGTCGCAGGATTGATTTCCTTCACATGAATTCCGCCACTTGTGATAATTGCCTCTTGAAATCCACGAAGTGAGGTAATTGTCATGGCAAGTCCTTTGATTGTATTTAAAAGTCTCACTCGTTCTTCTCTTGAAATTTCATGAACTTTTTTAAACGGGTCAATCTGTGATTTTTCTATTATAACATGAATCATGCTTTTCGGTAATAATTTATCCAGAGAATTTCGAAAATCTTTATTCATGTTTTCTTTAAAATCTCTTAGTATTCTCTCATCGAGCTGTTCTTCTGACAATGCCGGTTTTAAATCAATCACCAGTCGGATATTTCCATTTTTAATCTTCCCGCCAATAACACTGCTCGCGCTCAAAATCACTGGTCCAGTCACACCAAAATGTGTAAACATCATCTCGCCAAACTCTTCATAGATTGGCTTTTTCCTGCCCTCTTCATAAAACGAAACACTGATATTCTTTAAAGATAATCCCTGTAATTCTTTTACAAATTCCTCTCCAACATTCATCGGAACCAGCGATGGGCGCATCTCTCTTACCGTATGTCCGGCTTTTTCCAAAATATGAATTCCTTTTCCATCGGATCCGGTCACCGGATAAGAAACACCTCCGGTTGCCATAATGACCTTATCATAAAATTCTTTTCTTCCACTTTGCAAAATCACACCCTTTACAAAGCCATTGTCAATCATCAAATCTTTGATTTCAGCATTATATTCAACCTGAACTTTTCTGTCTCTTAACATTCTTCGAAGTGTCCAAATGACATCCTGAGACTTATCGGAAACTGGAAATACACGGTTTCCCCTCTCCACTTTTAACTCCAGTCCATACTCATTGAGCAGACTCATCATATCCTCATTGGTAAATGTATAAAAAGCACTGTACATAAACTTTTTATTCGTTGTGACATGATTTAAAATCGTCTCCATATCAGAGGCATTTGTCACATTACAGCGACCTTTTCCGGTAATATAAATTTTCTTACCCGGTTTCTCGTTTTTTTCATATATCGTAACATCTGCAAATTCAGCAGCTTTGTACGCAGCAATCATTCCTGCTGCCCCAGCTCCAATCACTGCAACTTTCAATTTACTCATTCGAATTTTCTCCATATATCTGTCTGACATTTTCATTCCCTATATCATCCCACATCCGATTTTTTTTGTCAAGTAATTGGTTTGCACTAACTCCGGTTAGTTGCA
>ONXS01000015.1 GCA_900321855.1 uncultured Eubacteriales bacterium
AGATTATAGGAAAAAGCTAAGGCTGTGCTTATGACGCTCAAAACCCCTATGTCTGTTACGCGGACTTTGATATGTCCGCTCCACAAGCATAGGGGCTTTGATGAATACTATTTATTTTTTACTCTGCAAAAAGTGCAGTAGATAAGTATCTGTCTCCTGAATCTGGAAGTAATACTACAATTTTCTTTCCAGCATTTTCTGGTCTTTCTGCTAAAATTTTGGCTGCTTTGAGAGCTGCTCCAGAAGAAATACCAACTAAGACACCTTCTGTATGTGCAAATGCTCTTCCCTCTTCGAAAGCATCGTCATTTTCGATTGCAATCACTTCATCATATACTTTTGTGTTGAGTACATCTGGAACAAATCCTGCACCAATACCCTGAATCTTGTGTGGACCTGCTGTTCCTTTTGATAACACTGGGCTTGTTGCTGGCTCAACTGCAACTACTTTGACATCTGGATTCTGGCTCTTTAAATACTCGCCAACACCAGTGATTGTACCGCCTGTACCGATACCTGCTACAAAAATATCAACCTGTCCGTCTGTCTGCTCCCAGATTTCTGGTCCTGTTGTCTTTCTGTGAACTTCTGGGTTTGCTGGATTTTCAAACTGTCCAAGAATAATAGAACCCTCAATTGTCTCATTTAATTCCTGTGCTTTTGCAATTGCTCCCTTCATACCCTTTGCACCTTCTGTAAGTACAATCTCAGCACCATATGCTCTTAATAAATTTCTTCTCTCAATACTCATTGTATCTGGAAGTGTGAGGATTGCTCTGTAACCTTTCGCTGTTGCAACTGCTGCAAGACCAATACCTGTGTTTCCTGATGTAGGTTCAATAATTGTTGCACCCTCTTTTAACTGTCCCTTCTTCTCTGCATCTTCAATCATAGCTAATGCAATACGATCCTTAACTGATCCTGCTGGATTGAGATACTCAAGTTTTGCAAAAAGTTCAGCCTTTGAGTCCTTTCCATATCTGTTTAATTTTAATAATGGTGTTCCTCCGATTAATTCAAGTGCGCTCTGTGTAATTTTTCCCATAATAAATGTCCTCCTTCAATCTCTATGACTTATTCTGTAACCAATTTCTAAATGGCTACTATATCTTTCATTTCTTTAATTCCTACAAATATACTAGGAACTGTATGAATTAATTATATATACATTGCAGGTATTTGTCAAGATAATTTTTACAAAAAAAATCTGGCTACATTTATCATAGCCAGATTTTGGTTATCTATATCTTTTTAGAACAGTTTCTTTTTATACATTTTTCCAGTAAAGAAAATTAATACTGCGGAAGTCGCAATCATAATCAAAATTGAAATTAGACCTCCTACAATTCCAATATTTCCAATCAGCACATCTGCCGGAATTGTGAATGGCGAAGTAATCGGAATATACTGGATTAATTTTGGAAGAATTCCACCAACTCTCATCAGCGGAATCATATATGCTGCAAGAAATCCTATCACTACAACAATCTGAAATACAGATGAAGTATTCGAAAGTTCCTCAGTCTTTGTGACAAACGAACTTGCAAGTGCCGCAAGTACCATATACATAAAGAATCCAATCGCAATTGCAACAACTGCAAGAATCACTGCGCTGATTGAAAATGCTCCTTCTGCATTTTCTCTCATCAAATCAATCAAGTTCATAACCGGATTGTTGTAATTTTCAAAAATTTCCTCTGCAATCTTATCTCCAACTATAAATCCGGCTACACCAGACACAATCCAGACAACTATCTGAATCAGAGCAGATACATACACAGCAAGTACCTTTCCCGCAATCAATCCATAAGGTCTGATGGATATAAGCAGAGTCTCCATCAGTTTTGAGCTCTTCTCAACGATAATAATCTTGCCAATCGACTGACCATACAGAAGAATCATCATATACATAAAGAATACAACCAGCATTGGAAGGAATATCGATGCGATAATCACAGTTATACTCTTATCCGCCTCTGTAATGTCAACAGCCTCTACTGCGTGCTCTCCAAGAACTACATTTAAAATCTCTTCATCAATTCCAAGAGAATCAATCAGCTCTTCTCTATAAAACTCCTCAAACTGATTCATCACTTTTGATGCCTGTTCCTCTGAGAGTTCACCAGAATGATTTGCATAAATATTGTAAATATTTTCTTCTTCATCATAAGTGACTTCTACCGCAAGCACTTTTGACTCTGATTCTGCCTCATCCAGTTCTCCTATTTGTTTGTCGATTGCCTCTCTCGATTCAATCGTCTTTAATTCTTTGATTTTATATTTGGTGTACTCCTTAAATCCCTTCAAATCCACTGCATCATTTTCTACATAATAAAAAGTATCTACGATAATTTCTTTTTTTGCTTTTCCCTTAGATTTTTTCTTATCACTCGTCACAAAACCAGCGATAACATTGATTGCAATCATAAGTACAAAGAGAAAAATTCCAATTCCAATCAGAGATGTTTTATAGGATTTATTTTTCACACTCTGGGAATAGGTAAATCCAAATACATTTTTCATTCCTCGAAACATATCACATCTCACCTCTCTTTCCTGCTGCCTTCTTCTCTTTAGAGATGCGAATAATATCTTTGATTTTCAATGGCTTGCCATTGTAATAAATGATACTCTCATAAATATTGGCAACAAAGATTGTAACAAGCACAACCGTTACACATAAAATTGCTGTGCTGATTAATCCTGACACCAGCGACACATATCCTGTCAGTATTCCTGCCGGCACAAACATCACGGCTGTGAGTGGAATATACTCTATGAGATACATCACAATACCTGGTTTTGTGTACATTCCTCCACTGATAAAGAAAATAACGGCATATGCACAGACAATCAGAATAAATGTGTACATTTTAATGCCCTCACTAATATCCTCTGTCTTGCTCACTGACGCACCGGCAATTCCGGCAATCATTCCATACACTACAAAACCTAACACAAACATCAAAATCGCAAGTATAATATTGAATATAGACACTCCCGCAAAATTCGCAGGATTGAAAATATTTTTCACATTAGATGGCAGATAAATCTTTCCATCATTAAAAATCAGTCCGTTGATTACAATTGAGCCAAAATAAGAAAGTGCCAAAAGTCCAATCTGAACAAATAAAATCACAAGATTTGCACAAATCTTTCCGACTACAATCGCCATTGGTTTCACCGATACCAGCAACATATCTATAATTTTTGACGATTTCTCAACAATAATGCTCATGGCTATTCTCTCTCCGCCATATGCGAGCACAAACATCATTACCATCATCATTCCATAAATAACGGAATATTTTGTTGCTGAGTGTGTATCCTTTGTCTCCTCATCAGCCAATAACTCTGAGCCAAAGGTCACAACTGTCTCTGAATCTAATACCTTCGCCTGTTCCTTTGTAATACCTAATTTTTCAGACAGAATAGTTCCAAAATTTTCCGATAAAAACTCACTATATGCCTCGGCATCTTTCTTACTAATTTTTGATTCATTGTCATAATAGACTTGCGATATAAATCCTTTTCCATCTGTACTGATTACCAAATATACATAATCCGCATTTTTTTCAAACTTATATATATCCTTTAATTTTGAATCTTCTTTCACATCGGAAAGATTAATATTGGCATCTTCATATGTAATCTCCCCATAAGTATCACTCTTTAACTCAGAAAAACTGTCCGTAAAATTCATCCCACTCTGTAACATATCAAGCACGAAAACTTTTTTGATTTTGGTTGACTGTTCTTTGTCCGTTGTATCCTTACTTATGAGAGTCATAACAGGAACCACACAGAGAACAATCGCACACAGAATGATGGTTGATATTTTGATAGACTTAGACTTCAATCCCTGAATCAGAGTGAAACAAAAAATCTGTTTTGTTCCTCTCAATTTATCTGTCATGATTTTCACCTACTTTTTCCACAAATATCTCATGTAATGATGGTTCACGGAGTTCAAATCTTACTATATTTATATTCTTTTCAACAACGGCTCTTAAAAATTCCATTGCCTGTGCCTCTGATTTTACTTTGATTTCATACTCATTTGCATTTTTTACCACTTCCGTAAAATCAAATGCCTCAATAATTGCATCCACATCGCCCTCGGCCTTGAAGTGCATATTGACACGGCCATATTCTTTCTTAATCTCATTGAGATTTCCCTGGAGTACAGCATTTCCCCTGTTTAAAATAGTAATGTCACTGCAAAACTCTTCAATGGTTGGCATCTGATGACTCGACATGATGATATACTTATTTTTTTCAATCTCTTCTCGAATAATCTCCTTGAATAAATTGGCATTAACCGGATCAAGACCACTCAGCGGCTCATCCAAAATCAAAATTTCCGGATTTGAAATCAGTGCAATCATAAGCTGAATCTTCTGCTGATTACCTTTTGATAACTGGTCTGCGTTCATAGATTTTGATTTTGCCTTTTTATCTTTTGGCGGATAGATATACTCATTTACCTCTAGTCGGTCCGCCCAATATTTGATTCTGTCCTGTGCATCTTTTTTGCTGACATTTTTGAGACTTGCAAAATACAAAAGCTGATCCATCAGTGAATATTTTGGATAAAGTCCTCTCTCTTCAGCCAGATACCCGACATTTGTTTTCATAATGTCTAATGGTTCTCCGTTCCACAACACCTCTCCAGAATCTTTCGATAACATTCCGAGAATCATTCGAATAGTTGTTGTCTTTCCTGCTCCATTCGTTCCAAGAAGTGCATATACTCCCGGTTCCTTCATGGTAAAGCTCAAATCATTTACGACAACTTTTTCTCCGTAAGATTTGACAATATTTTTCACTTCTAGTGACATAATGCTCTCCTCCTTCATGATGCAATTGAGTGTTAGCCAGATATATACTCTGCAAAACGCTGCCACTCTGTTCTTTGCAATTTATGTTTTTGTTATCACAACTTGCTCCACATATAACAGTATGCCTGTGTTCTTGCTGCGAATTTTTCTGCCTTTAACAGTTCTCTCATCTCTTCTTTTGTGTACCATCTTGCATCAATCTCTTCCAGTGTAGAGGTACTTTCTTTGAATTCTCCTCTTGCCTTTCCAACAATTACCATATTCGTCTCGTTGCTAAATCCAACTGCACTGTAACTGGTTCCGATACAGTCTGTGATTTCATAGAGTTCCAGACCTGTCTCTTCCATCAGCTCTCTTGCCGCTGCCTGCTCTACTGTTTCTCCCTCATCAATCAGACCTGCCGGAAAATTGTAGACGATTTGTCCAACTGCCATACGATACTCCCTGCTCACAAGAATTTTCTCTTCTTTCTCATCTGTGACAATGATAACAACGGCATCTGCCGGCTTTCCATGTAATTCTTCCAGATTTGTGACATTCTTGTCCCTGCTTATCATCTCATAAACTTTTATCTGATTATCTTCTGTCTGATAAGTTACATCGTATCTTGTAACAAATTTTCCTTCTAATTTTTTCTCAATACTTAAAAATTTCATATCTACTCCTACTATTATTCATTGCTGATTGCTTTTTCCTTATAGTTTCACCGACTGCATTTCCGGCTATACAAAAAGCTGTCTGTCACTATTTCTTTTTCTTAACCAGCTTGTCAATATCAAGTTCAAATCCTTTTGCTGCCTTGTCCAGTTTTTTTCCCAAATCTGAGGCATCGACTTTTAGTTTCTTTCCGGCTACCTTATCAACAGCCTCTCCAACCATAGAACCAACATTGTCAATCTTGTGTCCTCCAACAACAATTCCCACACCTTTATTCTTTTTCTCTGCCATCTCATCTCTTCCTTTCTGCTACAATACATTTATGGTTAATTTTCCTTACAGCCAGTAAGGAACTATCCATCTAAAATATCTGCGAAAACTTTTATGGTAATATTTGTAATCGAAATTATTTTTTAATATATTTCACTTATCATAACATACTTAAATAAATTTAACAAGTTTTCGTCTGATTGACTGCATCTGTCTTTCTTTATATAATGATAGATATGATTTCATTATATCGAAATTACTACAGTAAAGCTACTTGTATTTCTAAACATTTACCGAAAGGAGACTCCATGAAAAAAATCCTACTTTTTAATATGAATATTTTTAAGCAGAATCAACTTCGTACTATGTGTAATAAACTTGGAATTGAAGTTGTATCGATTTCAAAAAACTTATACAATCAAAAACTCGGATTCTTAGCAGATATTTCAGGATTCAAAAAGGAACCTAAAACTTATACCGGAGCGGAACTCCCCTCTGAAATGCTTGTGTTTTCCGGACTAAACAGCGATGATATTGACACTTTTCTTGCTGAATTTAAAAAGGCCGGCATCGCTCCTGTTAATCTCAAAGCTGTGATTACCATGTACAATATCTCATGGACGCCAAAATCACTGTATGATGAGTTATTAAAAGAACATCTTTCCATGAAATAATTGATAAAAAGAAAAGGACTAAATCTGGTTCAAATCCTAGATATTAGCCCTTTTTGTCTTTATTTTTTCAAAAAATACCACAAGAATATTTTGTTGTATACCCACAAATCTCACAAAATATCTATCAGAAATTCATATTTTCTACAAATAACTTCTGAAATTTCTCGCTGTCTCCTAAGAATTCCTCGCTTGATATGCGGACAATTTTCTCCAACTGTTCACGGCTATCCGGTGCCAAAAGATACCAAACTGTTCCTGCCAGTGAGGAGTTTCCCACTGCGACTGACTTTGCTATGAGCTGTTTTGGTATGAGTCCAATTGTTCCTGCATATTCTGGTCTTAGAAATGTTCCAAATCCACCTGATATATATAAGGTATCTATCTCCTCATATGTTGTATGAGATAGGTCTAGCAATGTCTCAATGCCTGCGCGAATCGCTCCCTTTGCCAGTTGGAGTTCTCTAATATCCTGCTGGGTGAGAACAATTTTCTGACCATCATGTTCCGCTACAGGAAAACCATTTTCAAAATAGCCGTCCTCTAATTTTCCTGTCACATCCACAATTCCCGCATTTAGCAGTTCCGCCATAAGTTCCACGACACCGGTTCCACACAGACCTGTTGGACTCTCATTGCCAATCGTTCCATATTTCACTTCCTGACCTTGTATGGAAACGGTACTGATTGCGCCCTGGACACTTCCCACTCCACACGAAAGATTTCCTCCTTCCAGAGCTGGACCTGCTGCTGTTGAGGCAACAAAGATTTTGCCATTTTTTATCATCGCCATCTCTCCATTTGTTCCCAAGTCCAGAAAGAAGGATATTTTGTCGCTGTTTTGCAAGTCGTATGCCAGTATTCCGGCAGTAATGTCCGCACCAACATAGGTACTGATTCCCGATAAGATATGAACTTTTATAGGAAATTGTCTCAATTTGTCCTTTCCCCACTCCAGTAAATCTCCAAGTAAGAGTTCCTCCCCGCCAAGCGTTACCGGTGAAAAAGGAACTGCCCCAAGACCCTCACAGGAATAGCCAAGCAGAAGATGTATCATGGTTGTATTTCCGGCGATTGCCACATCCGTAATTCCCCTGTCTGCTGCGTCTCTAATCTTTCTCTCAAAGAGTGCGGGATAATGTCCTTTCATTCTATCAAACAGTGTCCTTATATCTTCTCGCACAATCTGCTTTAATTCCTCCAAGTGTCCCTGATTTGCAGAAAGTATTCTGCTCACGACATCTGCTCCAAATATTTTCTGATGATTTTCAATGCCATCTGTGTAAACAATTTTCCCCGTATCCTTATCCACGAGTGCCAGTGCAATCGTTGTCGTTCCAATATCAATTCCAACTCCAAAACGATGTGTCTCATCTATGTGTTTCTCCTGCGTGATACCTGCTGTCACAATCTGCATTTTGGTCTTATTCGGATACGCAATCCACACAGACTGTCTCGGCATCGCCTTACACGCAAGGCGAAATCCCTCCTGTAATTCCTGCTCTGTAAATCTCTCCCTGTCCGAAGGCGTAATTTGCAAATTTCCCGAAATGACTTTTATGACACATTTTCCACAGGTTCCGTTTCCTCCGCAATATGCCGGAATGTCAATCCCTTTTATTCTCAGATACTGCAAAACACCAATATTTGCCGGACACAAAATCTGCCCATTTTTTTCCATATAAAATCCTTTCTCTTCTGATTTCCTGCTAAAACCTATCTGTTCTGACTACTCCCATGTGTTCTTACTGCCAAGTTTTGCTTATAATCGAACACCATTTTCAGGCTTTGGAATATAACACACCATGCAAATAGCTGTCTGCAAGAATAGAAAGAGGCCATATCTTCTCAGATATGACCTTATTTCCTATCTCAATCCAAAATATAATAATACAACGATACCAAGTACGATTCTGTAATAACCGAATACGACAAAGTTGTGCTTTCTGATATAACTCAGCAATGACTTAATGACAAAATAGCTGACCACAAATGCCACTACACAGCCAACGATGAGAACCATTACCTCTGCACTTGAAAATGCAAATCCAACTTTTGCAATATATTTTACAAACTTCAAGAAGGATGCTCCTGCCATAACTGGAATAGCAAGAATAAATGTAAAATCTGAAATTGCCTTACGACTCATTCCAAGCATCAGACCTCCGATAATCGTAGAACCACTTCTGCTGGTTCCGGGAATTAAGGCAAGAACCTGAAACATTCCAACGCCAAATGCCTGCTTGTATGTAATCTCCTCCATTGTCTGAGCAACCGGTTTCTTTTTCTTTCTAGTCTCAATGATAATAAATATAATACCATATAAAATCAATGTAATTGCAACTACAATTGCATTATACAGATGTTCATCGAGCCAGTCATCAAGGAGCAATCCAAGAACTGCTGCCGGAATCGTTGCCACAATAATCTTTCCCCAGAGATTCAATGTACTCTTTGTGTCTTTTGCAGTTTTTCCAAATCCCCACGGAAAAATATCCTTAAAATAAATAATGATAACAGCGAGAATCGCTCCGAGCTGAATTACTACCTGAAAAAACGAATAAAACTCAGAACTCACTTTTAATTTTACAAGTTCATCGAGCAAAATCATATGTCCGGTAGAAGAAACTGGCAGCCACTCTGTAATTCCCTCCACAATACCGAATAACACGGCCTTCAAAAATTCTAACATAATGTAACCTTTCTCTTATTTTTATTTCCGACTCTTAGTCTATCAATTGTCCTCAAAAACTGCAAGGATTTTTTTTCATAAAGATTTCACGTTTTTCTGACATAAGTATGTGAATTTCCACTACAAATTTATAACTCTTGCAACTTCATTTGATTTTTGTTATTATTCTATGTAATGTATTGTTTTAAAATTACAGAAATATAAATGTGCAATCCTATAATAATACAATAATATCGTGACAAGAATCACAATTAAACGGAATTCACAATTAAGAATAATAGAAAGAAGGTTTTTCGAATGAAAACAAAAGTATATATTGACGGACAGAGCGGAACAACCGGTCTTCAGATTTATGACCGTATTGGTGCAAGAGCCGATATTGAATTACTTCGAATTGATGAAGACAAACGACATGACCTAGACGAGCGAAAGAAATTTTTAAATGCTGCTGACATCGTATTTTTATGTCTCCCAGATGACGGTGCGAGAGAGGCCGTTTCTCTCGTAGAGAATCCGGATGTATGTATCATCGATGCGTCTACCGCACACAGAACAAATGACGACTGGACCTATGGTTTCCCTGAAATCTCTAAGGCACAGAGAGAGGCAATCAAAAACAGTAAGCGTATCGCAAATCCCGGCTGCCATGCAACTGGATTTATCTCAAGCGTTGCACCACTGATTCACATGGGAATTCTTCCAAAGGATTACCCTGTTACCTGTTATTCATTAACCGGTTACTCTGGCGGTGGAAAGAAAATGATTGCTGATTATGAGGCAGAAGGAAGAGACATCTCACTTTCTTCTCCCGGAATCTATGGTTTAAATCTTAAACACAAACACATCCCTGAAATGCAGAAAGTCACAGGACTCACTTACGCTCCTGTATTTATGCCTGTTGTAGATGATTATTACAAGGGAATGGCATCTACTATCATGCTTCAGAATCGCCTGTTAAACGGCACTCCATCTGCCGAAGAAATCTGTGCAAAACTTGCAGATTATTACAAAGATGAACATTTTGTAAGAGTTTGTGAGTTTGGAAAGAATGACAGTAAATTATTTGCAAATAAATATGCCGGAACAAATATGTTAGAATTGGTTGTATGTGGTCACGAGGATCAGACAAGTATCACTGCATTATTTGATAACCTCGGAAAAGGTGCCTCCGGAGCAGCAGTTCAGAATATGAATATCGTTCTCGGAATAAACGAAGGAACAGGACTTGAATAAGTCCTGTTCCCTTTTTATTCCTAACTGTTGTAAAGCGGACATTCTAGGTCCACTTCGCTACTTGCTCATGAACGCAGATAAGCATCCCGATGCCCTACGTCTTTACGCCTTAGAGACAGAGAATTGCTTATCTGCGTTCAAAACATATGCTCTGTTATTTTTTGTCTGAGCTATACTCATTCGGTGTATGATAATCTTCATAATATTCCTGATTTTCTTCGATATTCTCATTATTGTAAGTTTTCTTCTGTCCTGCAATTCCTACCACAATCAGTACGATACATACAAGAAGTACACAAATCAGACAAATCTTTTCAATACGTTTGGTGTTTAATTTTTTTTTGATATTTGATTTTTTCATCTTTGAACAAGTCCACCTTTAACACAATGATTGTTATCATTATAATCCCCACAGACCACAATTTACAATAGGCAATTTTTCTAAATTTATGCCCTAAAAATCAGCATTGTTACCACTGCCTGTATAATCAGAATCGCCGGCATACCAACCACAAAATACCAGTGTTTTGTCTTGTGACGAAACAGATACATACCAGCCCAAGTTCCAATACTTCCGCCCAGTATACTCACAAGAAATAAAGTCTTTTCCGGAATTCTCCACCGATGCTTTCTAGCTCTTGATTTATCAATTCCCATTACCGCAAGTCCTGTCAAATTCAAAACTATAAGGTAAATAGCAACTATATCTATTATTTTCATATTACCTTCTTTCACTTCTTAACTGTAATTTATAATTTTCATCACGAAGGACTCTCACCTTTTTTTATATTTTCTATATATCTGGTATAAGAATCATGCCAGTGGTCATACACCTCATCTCCCCGATGATCGTGCAGCATACCTGTCGCCTCAAGATATTGTGCTAAAAATGTGGTTACTTTCTGGGCACCATAATAATTCATATGATCTCCTTTATCTCTTGTATCCTGATTCCAGTCTATTCCCAGTTTATGTTCATCCATATTTAAATCAATATATTCACAGTTCAACTTATTTGATAATTTATCAATTGCTGCATGACGTCTGCTATTCCAGTTCTTTGTACTTGGAGTGCTTAATAAGATCAGTCGGATTCCATTTTCATCGCAAGTCTGTTTCAGAGCTTTGATATCTTGCATATTTTGCTCTGGTATCACTGCATTTTTTTTATTTTCCGCCATATAATTCAGATTCGTGCTTGGAATAACGGTTGTATCATAATAAAATCCTTTGTTATCATCACTCCATGTATATTCCGGAATTGTGTAAAAATCTATCATACGAATATGTTTCCATCTGTTATGGTATCGAAATACACTGAACTTATCACCCAGCTTCTTGCCAAGCTTTTTTTCAAACTTGATTTTTCTGTAAATCGCATTTGTTTCCAGAATAACGATTTTTGGTTTCTGTGTCTTGAGCGCTTTTGCGAGCATTTCATTACTCTTCTCAAGAGTCTGTGCACTCGTGCCACACACATAGGCAGTATAACCCTTTTGATTCCAGATTTCCATTGGAGAAATTGCGGAATAAGTCTCACTATCTCCCAGAATCAGGACATCTACTGTATTCACCTTCTCTCCAAGTATTCCATTGGCAGGAACATTTTCTATTCCAAAACCTTTCATATTATTCTTCGGAACGAAGATAAATGATGTGATAAGAAGGATTAGGAACATTCCAAGCAGGAATGTCGCAATCGAAACAACTCGTTTTACATATATCATAAAATCACCTTCCTTAGAATTTTGCATAAATAGGGTCTACAGGAACATATCCTCTTCCATATGCTCCAAAAATAATAATAAACAAAATCACTGCATAATAAATTGCATATCTGACAACCACACGTCTCTTTGCAATGTTTTCATAAATATTGATTTTCTTTTCCTGCATACAACTAACGATGAAAACAAGAATAAGTGTTACACCAATAATAATGTAGTCATATCCATCCATTCCAAGATGCAGCAGTGTTCCATCTGTAAATGTTTTCCACGAAAACTTAGTAACCATTTTCCGGAACATCAACAATCCCGCCTTAAGCGAGAGTGCCCTGAAGAACATCTCTCCAATGCACACCAGAATGGTTGTCCTCAAAATACGAAATGCCATATATGGTTTTCCATTTCTGTTAATGTGTACCTTTTTTAAGAAAGCAATGGAATATGGAGTTATCATATTTCCAAGCAAAATCAGTACAAAATGGTACATTCCAAAGAAAATGTATCTCCATCCTGCTCCATGCCAGAGTCCATTACTAAACCATACACAAAACAGGGCAATTGCACCGGCTAACAGCGGTCCAAAATGATTGCCAAGTTTCTTTCTTGCTTTTAAAGTCAATTTTTTCATTGGCTTTGACATAGATACCGGATAAAAAATGTAATCTCTAAACCATGTTCCGAGTGTAATATGCCAGCGTTTCCAAAACTCAGAAATGCTGTTTGAGAAAAATGGCCTCTGAAAATTTTCCGGAAGTCTGACTCCCAAAATCTGCGCACATCCAATCACGAGGTCCATTGTACCCGAAAATTCCATATACAACTGAATCGTATATGCAACTGCTCCTACAGCCATAACGGTTCCATTGTGAATCAGATAACCATTATAAATATTGTCAAGAAACATATTCAAACGGTCTGCAATGACCATTTTTTTGAGTACACCATATGTTATTCTCTGAACACCGAAAATAAAATTTTCATATTTTACTCTTGGCATCTCCCAAATCTGGTTTGCAATTTCTGAATATCTGCTGATTGGTCCCTCCATAATCTGTGGGAAGAAACTGATGTAAAGTGCAAGGCGGAAAATGTTTCTGTCTGCCTGTATTGTTCTTCGATATACATCAATCATATAAGATACACTCTGCATAGTATAAAAAGAAATGCCCATAGGTATCATGAAAGTCGGTATACGAAAACGGAAGGAACTTCCACATGCGCCCAGCAAACTATTTACATTTGTCAGGAAGAATGGGGAATACTTCAATACAAGAAGTGTTCCAATATGAAGAATCACTGCAAATATTAAAACATGAAGTTGTTTTTTCTTCCACAGTTTCTTTAATTCTTTCTTCTCACTCTTCTCTGCTGTCTTTAACTGCGCATCTTCTTCATGCTGGATTGCGCTAATCCATAATCCGATATGGTGCATAGAAAATGTTGTAAATATAAGATATACAATCAATTTCGAGCTAAATGCCCAAAACAGTGCACCGTTACATATTAACAGTGCAGCTCTTCTGGCTCTCTGAGGCAATACTGCCATCAGTAAAATAACTGCCGGCAGAAATACCACCAGATATTCTGCCGAAAAGTAGGACACCACTTGAAACATGTGTCTATTCCTCTCTTAATCTTGTAATCATCATCCATAAGTTTTCTGCTGAATTAAAATTGTCAGGAACAATCTCAACAGTAGGAATTGTAATGTCATATTCCTCTTCCAATTCTGCTACAAGTGAAAGAATAGAAAGCGAATCCAAATAATGTCCGTCAATCAAATCTTTGCATGTCTCATAATCCACATCCGGCTGAATTTCCTCTAAAATCTCAATTAATCTTTCGTCCATTTTTTTAATCTCCTTTTCTTGTTCAATGTTTTCCTGCGAATAGTTGCACTCAACTTGTGTCAAAATATGACCTCTGTAAATCGGTGCACATTCTCACAAAGTGTTTATCTCTGTGTGATTTTTCACACTGAAAAACTAACCTAATCTCTAACTATCCTGCGGCAGATTCAACTCAAATGTCTCAAACCGCTCTCTGACTTTTGTATAATTTCCATCTGGCTCTCTCAACACAATCGTTGGCAAATCTCTGCTCAGGAATAATGAAATTCCCTCTATCTGACAATAAGCTCCTGTATTTTCAAATGCGAATATATCTCCAATTTCTAGATTTGCAACTGGGAGTTTCTTCACAAACAAATCATTTGCCGTACACAGGGAACCACACAGATTCCACTCCTTAGTCTCTCCATCTCTTTTTGGAAATACAGACATCTTGGGATGTTTCATTGCCATAAACTGCCCATAATAAACAAGCTGGTGCATCCCACCATCTGTAATTGCGTAATTTTCTTTTTTATTTGTTTTCTTGTCCACAACCTTTGTGAAATAAGTTCCACAGCAGGCCGCAAGTCCTCTTCCCAGTTCAAGAATTACCTCTCCCTGAAACTTCAGATTTCCAAGTAACTCATGGAAAGTCTCTAAATATGCCTCTTCTTCAAAATAATCTTCTTCAAAATACATCGCCGGCAATCCCGGTCCATATTCCAGTTCCTCGCAGACAAATCCTAAATCTTCCTGAAGTTTTGCAAGAAATCCATCAACATATTCCAACTCACGTTTTAACTTCTTAACAGAAGTCTTTTGTGTTCCTGAAAAATACTGAATACCAATAATCTTAATAAATTCGCTGTCTTTGTTTTCTGAAATCAACTGCTCAATCTCAGATTCCTCCATTCCAAACTGATTGCCACTTGTCAGACGCAGAAGAAGATTTAACTTTCTTCCTGTTTTCTTTGCGGCATTGAAAAGCATTTCAAAATGGAGTTGTGACTCAACCGTATAACATCCCACTTTTTCGTTGGATGAAACAGTCTGGTCGATAAAATCCTTTTCTTTGTTGACACCAGAGATTACATACTTTTCCGGTGCAATTCCTAACTTTTCACAGATATAATATTCTCCCGAAGAGCAGATTTCTAAACGGTCTGCCATGTCTGCAATTCTTCCTGCAATAAATGTATTCGCCTTAACTGCATAACAGATCTTCGCCGTTGGCAGTTTCTCTCTGAGATAATTTATTCTGTCTTGTACTTTGAAAATATCAAACAGATACATCGGTGTGTTCTGACTGACATAATCCATATCATAATTATTCTGCATGCCCTTTACGGTTTAATCCCTTCATTTGTTTTATAAGTTTTATTTTTTTGTACGGCTCTTGCTCTCCAGCAAGGCTTTTCGGTCAATTTTTCCATTTTTTGTCATTGGAAATACTTCTACCGGAACAAGAATTCCCGGAATCATATAAATTGGAAGAAACTCTTTCAGTCCTGCATGCAATTCCTTTTTGTCTTTTGTTCCAGTATAAAATCCATAGAGTTTGTGTCTGACATTGTCAAATACCACTATCGCCCGCTCTACTCCATCCACAGATGAGACAGCCCGCTCAATCTCCTCGATTTCAATACGGTGTCCCATATATTTAATCTGAAAATCCTTTCTTCCACAGAACATCAAATCATTTTCCTGTGTGTATGTCGCCAAATCACCTGTTCGGTAGATTCGTTCCGGATAACACTCATTTAATGGATTCTGGCAAAATACCTTTGCAGTCTGCTCTGGATTTCTATAATATCCAAGTGCCAAAGCCGTACCTCTGACACAGACTTCTCCAACGACATCTTTTTCTGTAATGAGCTGATTCTTGTCATCTAATAAAAATACATCCTCATTTGCAAATGCCTGTCCAATTGGAATCCCATCTGCATAATCCCTGTCTTTATCAAGAATATGATAGGTACAATTACAGGTAATCTCCGTTGGTCCATATAGATTTACAAACATCGCATCCGGAAGATGTTCTCTCCAGTTTTTCAAATGTTTGAGCGGCATTTCTTCACCACTAAATAGCACTCTCTTCACTGTCTGCGGTGTCTTATATTCCAATCCGTGAAATGTGCTAATCAGACAAATTGCCGACACAGCCCAAATCATTGTCGTAACATCATGTTCACACAGAAAATCAAGTAACTCTGTCGGTGCAGAGAATAATCTCTTTGGCACAATCACCAGTGTTGCGCCCTTACTCAGAGCACTGTAAATGTCTTTTACTGAGACATCAAAATCAAACGGAGCCTGATTTGCTATCACATCTGTCTCATTGATTTCAAACTGATTCGCAAATACCTCAATGAAATCGAGAACACTTCTGTGACTGACCAGCACACCTTTTGGAACACCAGTCGAACCCGATGTAAAATTCGCATATAATGGATTTACATCTACAAATCTGTCGCGAATCTTTCTAAGTGCCATCTCCTGAACCTCTGTTTTTGCAAGAATATCTACATCCAGAATGTGTTCCTTTGCTACGAATTCCTTCGCCCGCTCTATATGTTCACAATCGGTAATCCAGTAATCAGCCTGCAATACATTCTGAATCTGTTCAATTCTGTGTGCCGGTAAATCAGGATTAATCAACACATAAAAGCCTCCTGCCTGTACGATTCCAAGAAATGCTCCGAGTGCTTTGGAACTTTTTTCCATAAATACTGCGATTGGTTTTGCAATATTACATTTATCTGATAATCCACTGCCAATTCTCTTTGACAAATCAAGCAGTTCTCCAAAACTGAGCTGTCCATGCTCATCAATGACAGCTATCTTATCCGGAAATCTTGCTACACTGTTCTCTAAATAAGTCAATATACTATTTTTCACTGCTCATCTCTCCACACTTATATCCTCCCATATCATATCAATACTTTCTTTAGTTAAAATAAAAATAACCTTAAAATTTCTTAAGGTTACTTTTATCATAATATTTTTATTCCTGTCACAGTTACCATTTTTTCAGCACTAAAACCATCTCTGTGGAATATTTTGTCTCTGGCGGAATTTTGATATACACTTGTCCGTGATGCATATCCATAACTCGTTTTACAATTGAAAGGCCAAGTCCCGTACTGCTGTCTACGGATTCCTCTGTCTCATTTTTGACAAATGGCTCAAAAATATTTTTTATCATATTTGCATCAATACTTGTTCCATTATCCGAAATTGAAACTAAGACTCTGTCTTTGAGATTTGTGAGTTCCACATAAATAGTCGTTCCCCTCTCATTATGTCTCAAAGTATTGTTGACAATATTTTCAATTGCCCTGCTCATCAGTTTTCGATCCATATTGACATAAGTCTTTTTCTCCGGAATTAAAAATTCCAATTCAAATCCATTTTCTTCCAAATCCGCATATTTTCCGGCAAAGTATTCTCTCAAAAATTCACAGATGTCCACCCGCTCCACATACATCTTATAATCCGGATGTCCCATCTTGGTATAATCAAACAAATCATTAATCAGAACGGTTAGAATTTGTGCTTTTCCATATATCATCTGCATATATTTTTCATTTTCTGATTCAGGTACTAAACCTTCACAAAATGCTTTCGAGCATGCACTTATAATACTTAGCGGAGTCTTTAAATCATGTGATAAGTCCGCCATAATTCGTTTTCGTTCCTGATTTGTCAGTTCAATTTCTTCCAAAAGCTCATCAATTCTGTTCAGAACTCCTTCAAATTCGGATGGCATATATTTTCTGTCTATACTTGGTGTCTCGGACTGTCTGTAAGTGACAACCATCTTACTGAGTGCCAAGATACGATTTTTGATAATTTTATTAAATATCAACGCTCCAATTAAAGTGAGAACTAAAATAATCGGAATAATAGAAAGTCTGTAATATCTGATAGACTCGGCAAACTGCTCATAATTCTTCCGATTCATCTTCTCGCTCAGCGAAACTAATATTCGCCCATTTCCACGATTATCTATATACTCATATTTTGTCACAGACTCATTGATATTTCCCTGCCCCTTCAAGAATTCAAATTCTCTCTCCGACAGTTTTCTCCTGCCGTCAAATAAGTTTCCTCCTATGACATTCAAATCTTCGTCCAAAATTCCATAAGTTCGAAGTTCTGTATAGCCTGTGTCCATGTCATAGTAGGTTTCCTGCACTCTGTAACGAACTCCATCTGCTGTTTCTCTCTTGGCAATCATGTACATATGTCGGTTATCATAAGTATTGATAAATACCAAATCCTCTTCCCGAATCTTTTCCCGAATTGCACTGTCACTTGCATAGACAATGCCTCCCTCTTCTGCAAAAATAATGTAGCGCAGCTTACTATTCTTTCCCCCAAATGGAATCTTATCAAATTGCTCTGCCTTCAACTCATCTTCATACTCAAGTATATCTTCCATTGTTGGAAAAGCATTTGTAATTTTCATATTGATTACCCACTGAAGAGCGATATAAATGAGCAGCGTGGATAGCGCAAACACTAGAAAATATGCTATCAAAAAGGTTCTGATATTATATACCTTCTTTACATTATCTATTTTCAATTTTATATCCAAGCCCCCTTATTGTCTTGATATACTCTGGATTAGAAGGAAAATCCTCAATCTTAGAACGAATATTTGACATGTGAACCATAATTGTATTTTCATCACTTTCCGTATATCCATCGTTGATACAGTCATATAACTGATTTTTTGTAAATACCTTACCGGGGTTTCTCATGAGCTTTGCAATAATTTTATATTCTGTAGATGTGAGATTAATCGCTCTGCCACTCTTCTTTAAAATAAAACTGTCCACGTCGAGTTCCAGTTCTCCCACTGTTAAAATATGATTCTCATTCTCAGAAAATTTTGCCGAACCAAGCTCATAATATCTTCGAAGGACTGCCTTTAAACAAGCAACCACCTCAAACGGATTAAACGGCTTTGTCAAATAGGCATCTGCACCTATGTTCAATCCTTTTACTTTGTCGGTATCATCATTTTTTGCAGATAAGATGACAATTGGAATATTGCTGAATTTTCTCGCCTCTCGTATAAATTCATATCCATCCATTTTAGGCATCATAACATCTACAAGTACAACATCTATTTTTTTATCTTTCAATTCCTCCAATGCCTGTTGCCCGTCCGCGGCATGAATTACCTGAAAATCATTTCCGCCTATATAAAGCATCAGCGTATCTACAATATCTACATTGTCCTCTGCAATCAAAAGTGTATATTTCATGCTTTCACCTGCCTTGTATCGCTAATTATATCCATCAGTTCTCTCTCAGACTCAATATCTCCTGTATATGGATATTTTTTTGCACATTTTTCAAATTCCAACTTCCACTTTTCCACATTTTCCTGATTTTTATGCACCACAAGTTCATAGGCATAATTTGTACGAATCACAGACGGAAACGTTCTCATACGTTTCATAAACTTTTTCAATTCATCTGTATAAAGAATCTCTGCCTCTTCCAAATGGTTCTCAAGCAGTTCACAGTAAATTCTATCACATTCCAGCAGAAATTTGTGAATATCAATGATTCCGCTGTCTATCTCAAGTATATGTTTCATCATCTCGTTTGCTTTTTCAAATTGATGTAAATCCATATGTCGATTGCACACAAGCACTCCTTCTATGGCAACCATGCTGTTGTTCATCGCCTCATCCTCCGGAAATCGAAACCACTCATCTGGCATATCTTTCAAACGCAGTCCTCTGGATTGTTCTTCATTCATTTTCATCTGAATCCAGAAACTTCGCATAGAATCTTTGTCTTTTTCAATAGAAATTGCATTATATCCGTCATTATTGATGTCACCCATTTTTAGCGGAATTCCATTTACCAGTGCAAAACCAATTCCCACAATGACAAAAATCAGAAGAACATTCACATAGAGCCCCGCATCTCTAAAACATAGATAGAGAATGATTCCAATTATACTTGAAAAAATATTCGCAATCACTCCGCCGAAATTATAAAATTTCACCGGAATTCTTCCGTCTGCCAGTTCTGGCGGTGCCATCAGACACTGACCACCAGTTCCAGCGAGAGAAAATCTCTTGAATCTGATTTTGCCATCCTGTTTCATCCACATAAAACTGCCAATGCGATAAGAACTAAATTGATAGCCGGACAGCAAACCTGCAACCAAGTGACCTCCCTCGTGAATGGCAATCTGTAAATACATGGCTACATAAACAAATATCAGCATAATTGCCGCTACAAATAATTTCTCACCCACATCCATTTTCATCAGACTCATCTTATCGAAAAGTTTTGTAATAAAAACTCCGCAGCCAGCACCAGTGAGTAGTAGAAGACCATTTCCTATATACATACCAATTGGCTTTTGGGGCTTTTGGGAATTTTGGTTTTTTTGGGGTTCTTGATTTTTGGGGAGTTTTTGGTTTTTTGGGAGCTTTGAAGTCTTTTGGAGTTTTTGGTTTTTTTGGGGGTTTTGGTTTTTTTGGGGGTTTTGGGAATTGTTTGAATTATCTTTTGAATTTTTCATTTTTCTGTGTTCCTTTTCTATATTTTAATTATTTAGACGATTGCGAAACTCTGAAAGCCGTATAGAAACTGACTTTTTTCGAATCTCATTTTGCATATCTCCTCACTGCAATTTTCTTGATTTTGTTTGTTTTGCACTAAAATCAATGTCATATTTCTTTAAATAAGACTATTTTTTGTTCAAACACACCAATATATTATCAGCGTGTTTTGCAATTACCTAATTTTAATTATTGAGTATCTGCTTATACCCTGACTGCTCCCACGGACAAGCCTATGGGGTTTTCGCCACAACTTTATAACATCTCTGCATCAAAATTTACTCCTATACCTGCATCAGTTGAAATATCCTTCCGCAATCAATATCTGCAATACTCTGATTTCTCTGTCCGTCATAATTTTGTCTGCCCCCTCCATATCACATCTCTGATTCACCTCTATGGCATATTCCGGTGTGACGAATTCTAACGTAAACTGTTCCTCTTTCTCATAGTCGTCCAACTTTTGTTTTCTGACTGTCTCTTCTGTATCACAGAGATAATAATAGTTATCCTGAATAAACACATCTTCGTAATCACCTTTCTGAATACGGTAAACATGTCCGAACTCTTTTATTGTGTCTACTATCACACAGAGCCCTGTCTCTTCCGCAACCTCTCGCACAAGAGCAACGATTTTATCCTCGCCGGATTCAATCCCACCACCGGGAAACTTATAATACTCATATTTTTTGCTGTGAACCATTGCCACCTTTCCATCTCGAATAATAATTCCTCTCGCAGACGGACGGCTGACAGTAGTTCCATTAATGTCATAATCCTTTGTATCTATCTCAAATAATTCCCGCATTTTTTCCAAACCTTTCCTAAAACTCTACGTCTCACATTTCACTCTACGTCTTACAATTTCTCTCTACGTCTCACATTTCACTCTATGTCTTACAATTTCTCTCTACGTCTCACATTTCACTCTATGTCTCATATTTCACTCTACATCTCACATTTCACTCTACATCTCACATTTCACTCTATGTCTCACATTTCACTCTATGTCTCACATTACAATTCACATAATCTCTTCTCCGCACCTGCATTTAGACTTCTATAATCAATATTTTTCGTTCCAGTCAATTCGGTGCATATTCATTCACAATCCGCTTCACTAAATTACTTTTACAGTCATCCAATCTTGTAAATAAGAATCGTTTCCCGCTCATCTCTGATTCCATATAAATCTTCACATGAAATTTCGTCTATAAAAGATATCTCGTCACTGGTATTTAAAAATCCGACAAACTCACTCGAAGGATAATAAAAAAATAGCAGCATATCTCTTGGATTTTCATAATAAGACTCCATCAGTTTCTCCACAGCACCTCTCAGTATCTCAATGGAAAACGGATTAAAAAAATAGCATCGGTCCACTTCTTTTGGAACTTCATAAGATGTGGCATTTGCACACACAAACTCCACCCGATTTCCAGAATACGCCCTCTCCTTATTCGCCATTGCGACTTCAATCATTCGCTCATCATAATCAATCCCGATTACCTTACATCTCGTCTCATACGACAAATAAAAATCGACTCTGCCTTTTCCACAACCATAGTCTAAAAGGACATTTTTCTTTCCAATATATTCAGATTTCGCCAATCGTTCCAACACTCTGTACGGAGTCGGCTCATATGGATAGTTGAGCTGATTGGCAATCGTGTCATCTCGCCCACTTGTCCTGATATTTTATAAATCATCCCAGTGATTTTGCATTTCCAACTTTCTCCTTATTGGGGTCAGACCCCGTAGTTTAGACTAACTTTAGTTAGTCTTTTCTTCCATCTTGACTTCGTATCTTTTTCTACTTCTTTAAGGTACTCAGATAATCTTTTGTTTCGGGCAAAATTCTCCGACTCTCCCTTGCTTTCTGAATGGTCTTGTTCTGCACCCATTTATCCAGTCTCTTCGACTCAATCAGTGGAATAGTCGCATCATACTGCTTTGCAAGTGCCGTTGCAAAATACCATGCAATCATCATATTGACATAGTATTCATCACTCTTTACTGCTGCCACCTGTTCTAAATATTTTTTCTGAAACTTATCATCCAGATAAAAACTGAGCAGCATGCCTATCGCAAATCGAATGGTATAAGTATCCTTTGACTGCATCCACTTGTCAATCCATGTGACAAATTCATTTCTGTGCTTTTTGATAATCTTAGGGCGTAATTGGTCACAGGTAGCCCAGTTATCCACATAGGGTAGAAATTTTTCTAATTCTATCAACAATTTTTCATAATCTTTGCACTCTGAGAGGATAAAAGCATGAATCTGGTTTTCCTCAAAATAGGTATGTGGCAAGTTTTGTAGGATTTCATTTTCCCTGCCTTCTTTTATGAGTTGTTTCGCATAAGCCTTGAGTTCGGGCGTGCGAATTCCAATAAATTTATCTCTTTCCATATTTGGAGTGAGTTTTGCAATAAATGTTGCATAGTCATTGTCTTTATGTGCAAACAGCCATTTTTGTAGTTCTGTCATCTCTGCTTGTTCCTTTGCAATTTCATTATTTTCTTATATATTTCTTTTCTATAATTTCCATGTCAGGATACCATTTCATATCATGTCATCTATGACATCTAATAAGACTTTTGTAAAAATTATTATATCACGATTCGCACTTCGTGCTTACCGATTTCTCCGAAATCTATCGTGACAGCCATTCGCCGCTCGCTATGAACAGGCTGTGCTTGCTCCAGCTCGCTAACGCTCATTATATCACATATCAACGTATCATATGGCAAAACCTCTCCATTTTCCGTGTTATTACTTTATTTTCTGTTGTTTTACTCCGCTCAATGTGTATGTCATGACATTTACAAGCCATATCAGCGATACGCAGACATAGGCAAATATTCCAGTGCGAAATGCCAACATGCCCATGAAGGTCACAATCCACATGACAGCGCATATGATATTCATAGCCTTATATGCCGAATAGCCTGCCCGATACATCATTTGTCTCTCAGCTTCATCTGCTGTTTCAAACCAACTCTGGGCAAATCTCAGGTCAAGCACACTGCCTTTCTTGTGTGGATTCAGTGTTTTTTCCATATTTACCAACTTTCCGGTTATCACAAAATTAAAAATTGTAACCACAACAAATAGCAAAGCATCTACGATACATATTGGATTTTTCATATCCAAAAAATATACAATCATCACACCAAAAAAGAATAAATTAACCACAGTCAGCAGATTAATCAATATCATTGGTCGATTCATGATAAGTTCCAATTGATTCCAGATTTGTTCGTCATCCATATCATCCTGAAGTTTTTGAAATTTCTTCACACATAAGCAATATAATACCATAATTGTTATCAGAAATATCACTGCAAAGATTAGATAAATCACTGGTGTTGCCTGTCCAATTTGTCTTGCAATATTCCATATTTCTTCTGATACTCTCTTATTCTTCTGCATCTCGCCCACAGTTGCACCCACAGCAACTCCAGCTACAAACAATCCTGCAAATACAAAAACTAGCAGTAACATTTTTTTTATTACATGATTGCTTGTACCCTGCACATTATTTGTTCTTTTACTGTCTATGTTATTATTCTTCATGCTCTTCGTCCTCCATATAAGTAAAAATATCTTCCACTGTGCAATGACATTCCCTTGCAATCTTCAGTGCCAGCGTGACTGATGGAGAATAATCTCCCCTCTCAATCTGGCTGATGGTCTGTCTGGAAGTTCCAACTCTTGCACCCATCTCCTGCTGATTGACTCCCAGCCTTGCCCTGTATTCTTTCAAACGGTTCATAAGCGGCATCTAATCATCCTCCTCAAGATTCTCTTTATCCATATCCGTATTTTTCATATCCGTATTTTTCTGCTGCTCAGTATCTTTCGAAATTTCGCTATTTTTCTGTACTTTGTCATCCTTCTGTATCTCAACAAATTTTTTCTTTGCACTCATCATAAATAAACTTCCCCACGTGCCACTAACCAGCAATGCATAGCATAATCCCAGTGATACCTGATGGAATACAGTATATCCAAATAAAAATCCCATTGCATAAAGTCCTATCGTTCCCATAAGAGACATTGCCATTTTGCCAGCTTTCATGCTGCCGTGATAGTACACCTTATCTTTCCATTCAAATCCCGCATACCCCATCTCATCTACACTTGCTTTCAAACATTGCAAAATATCCTCTTCATAAGTATCCAATACTTCATTCAGTTGATTTAACACAAGTTTCTT
Organism: uncultured Eubacteriales bacterium; assembly: GCA_900321855.1. Taxonomy (GTDB): domain Bacteria; phylum Bacillota; class Clostridia; order Lachnospirales; family Lachnospiraceae; genus Bovifimicola. Next base: position 24,743 of record ONXS01000015.1, read on the forward strand.
AGACAACACCAGCGCATTTTTATTCGAACCATAAAGCCCTCTCACTTCTTTCTCATATTTTTCCATCTTGTCAGGCTCCATATCCTGATTCAAATTCACTACTTCCTCAAAATAATTCTCATAGCACTGAAAAATATAAATTCCAATAAAGTGTTTTCCATCTCGGATTCCATACACTCTTCCCTTATTCTCCAGAGTGCTCTTTATCTCCTGTTGGAGTGCATCCTTGTTTTCCAATTGTTCCATGTAAGCAAGTTTTTCCAAAAACTTATCTTTCTTCACCTGATAAGCACTTATCTGTTCAAAACTATATTTGGGCAACTTCTTTTTCTCTCCCATGTGATATTTCTTTCCTCCATTTTATTATCAATTGACAAGTTTCACTTTCATTTTGACAACTATATTTGTCATTTGGAGTGTAACATATGACAAGGATAGTTGTCAAGATTAAAAAATGGGGTCAGACCCCAGAGGCTTGACTAACCAAAGTTAGTCTTCTCTCTGGGGTCTGACCCTCTCACTATTTAATATTGCTATGATTTGTGAACCATATTTCTGAACTTTTTTGTCTCCAAATCCAGAAACATGCTTTAATTCTTCTAATGTCTTTGGATTCTTTTCTATCAAATCCTCCATCTGGGCATTATTAAAAATATAAAATGGTTTTATCCCCTCCTGTCTACTCTGATTCAATCGAAACTTTTTTAAATCATTTTGCAGTTTTTCATTATCTTCCTCATTGGAGTGAGTACAGAGTTCCGGTTCCTTATTTTGTTGGTGCGAATCATCATAAATTGAAAAATCAGCAGGTTTCTGTGGACTTTGTGCTTGTAAATCAGATGCACTCTGTTCTTCATTTTGCGCATAGGCATTGCATTTTTCCAACATCTCTGTATATTTTTTTGTATAGTCCGAACGATTTGATACATTGTTCTGCAAATAAAAATCACAAATTTTACCCATTTCATCCACAGAAAATGTATGTTCCGTAACTTCAGCGTCACAATTTCGAATATATGATATAAGCTGATCTGCACGAATTACCTGCTCTTTTACTTCTTTCTTCGCAAATCTTGCATTTAAACAGGTTTTGGGATTTGCAAGTACTACAATTCCTTTATAATCTCTCGCAAAACTTTTCTCAGCCAACTTTCTTGTTATAAAATTGGTTTTAGAAGTATTCTGCAATTCTCGTATCACATTCATATGTCTTTCGTTCTGCGTAATTGGAGAATAAATCCCTTCTTTTATTTTCCTACCATTGAATTCATAGCTTCTTAGGTTAATTAAAAAACTAAATGCAACAACGGATGTTGCATTTACATCTTGGTTATAGTTAAGACCATGGAGGTGCATTTACATCTTCATGGTTTTCT
>ONXS01000120.1 GCA_900321855.1 uncultured Eubacteriales bacterium
ACAACATTCATGGAATCATAGATACCTTCTCTGAGAGTAGAATCACCACGATAGCTGTTTCCCCACCAGTTCTTTACCGGACGACCATTTGCATAATTGAATGGGGCATCTTTAATGGTAGAAGAGAGGGAATATCCTGCTGTGTCAAGCGCAGGGGCGTAAGCTGCCAGAATCTTAAAGCATGAACCAGGCTGTCTTGTAGTGCCGGCTGCACGGTTTAATGTTAAACTTCCTGTCTTTTCGCCACGTCCTCCGACCATTGCCTTTACCTGACCGGTTTTCTGGTCCATAACAGTGAAAGACATCTGCGGCTGAATAATATATTCTTTTGATTCAGAACCTTCCTGAATGGTACTTCCATCCTGAGTGATTCCAATGCGATATTCTTCTAATAAAGAATCACACATTGCAGTATCTCGGATTAATTTCATCTCAGAACTACCTGTTCTTGCCTTGTAATATTCTGCAAAATCATTGGCTGTATAGCGCTGTTCTGTTCCGTCCGGATGCATCAGTGTCAGTGACCAGTTTAATTTATAGGTAACCGCCATAGGATAGTTGGAAGGATTATTTACCTCTTCATCACAAATCTGCTGTATTGCAGGATCCTGCGTAGTGTAAATACTTAATCCGCCGCCATATAATACATTTCTTGCTTGAGCAACGGTATAACCTTTTTGCTCCTGTAAATCCTTGATAATCTCTTCAATCAGAGCATCCTCAAAATAAGAGTATGGAGAAGATTCCGTTGGTGTCTGAACATTTACCGTATGGATTCTTGTGTAAACATCATCCGCAAGTGCCTCTTCGTATTCGGCATCTGAGATATGTCCGTTCTTCTTCATGTTTTTCAATACTTTTGCTCTACGCTTTGCATTTTTCTCCGGATGTGTAATCGGATTAAAAGCAGTAGGGTTCTGAGTAATTGCTGCAATACATGCACTCTCTGAAATATTTAATTCAGAAGCATTTTTGTTAAAATATCTCTTTGCAGCAGCCTGAACTCCTAATGTATTGGCACCTAAGTTAATTGTATTTAAATAACTCTGTAAGATATTTGACTTTGTGGTAGTCTTTTCAAGTTCGAGGGCAAGATACTGTTCCTGAAATTTTCTCTTAAACAGAGCACCGTAAGAAGATTCTTGTCCACCTTCTTCGAATACATTGTTTTTTAAGAGCTGCTGTGTAATGGTACTCGCACCCTCTGAGAGATTTTTATTCTTAATTGCAACCACACCTGCTCTCAAGATACCTTTTAAATCGATACCATTGTGATCCATAAAACGTTCATCTTCAATATCAATAAACGCAAATTGGAGACACTTTGGCATTTCCTGAATGGAAATCTCCTGCCTGTTCGTACCTGACTTCAGTAAAGTTGTTGTCAAATTATTTTCGCTGTCATAGACATTCGTAGAATATCCGGTAGGAGTAACGCTGAGTGTATCGACATCCGGTGCACTTTGAATCATTCCTCTTAACATACCAAGTCCACTAAAACCAATCACAACAACTACTAATAATATCATATAGAGAGAAAGTTTCAGACATCCCATAAAAAAGCTGGTAATATGCTTTGATTTTTTAGATTTGAGAGCCTTACGTTTCTCGATTACCTTATTATATGAAAAATTCATTAAAAATTCCTCCGTTCATAAAGAAAATTCATATATAATCTAGGTAATTATACCAAATTACAGATGATTAATAAAGTTAAATTTTTGTTATAAAAAGTTTAACCGCACACAATGAAAATATACATGACTGTGACTGTGCAAAAGAGTTGACACAAGATTTGAGCCTTTGATACAATAGAAAAAATTATGATTTTGGAGAGCAATATGGAAAAAAATATAGTAATCAAAGATGGTACAGGTGAAATTGAAGAGAAGAAATCAAGATTTATTGCACATGTAAAAGCGGTGCAGTCGGAAGAAGATGCCATCGAATTTATTAACGCAATCAAGAAGAAATACTGGGATGCAAGACACAACTGTATGGCATATCAGATTGGCGATGTCAAGAGATTCAGTGATGACGGGGAGCCACAGGGAACTGCCGGAAAGCCAATCCTAGAAGTCATTGAGGGAAGAAATATAGACAATGTGGTAATTGTTGTGACGAGATATTTTGGTGGTGTGCTGCTCGGCACAGGTGGACTTCTTCGAGCGTATCAGAAATCAGCCATTGAAGGAATTAATAACAGTGTTATTGCAAAGAAGTGTGAGGGATTCCAGACAGATATTCGCACGGATTACAATGGACTGGGGAAAATCACATATCTTGCAAACACAAACGATGTCTGCATTATGAATACAGAATATGCAGAAGCTGTCACAATTACAATAGCCTGTGAGAGTGAAAAGTACGACAGATTTATCAGTCAGGTTGTGGAGGGGACAGCAGGCAAGGCAGAGATTGCTGAAAAGAT
>ONXS01000062.1 GCA_900321855.1 uncultured Eubacteriales bacterium
TTCAAGTTCCACTCTGGGAACAGAAGTTTCTGTAATAGGAGTACCACAACGAGGGCAAGTCCCTCTCTCTGTTGGAAAAATAACTTTACAGTTATTACATATAAGAGTCATAGAACACTCCTTTCAAATTTGTCAATTGATATATAAAATCATATCATGGTAAAAACAAAATAGCAACAATGCCTTGTAAATATTGTACAAAAATGATAAAATACAAAAAATATACGCTGTTTTATTGTGCAAAATATAAAATTAAAATGATATACTACAGGAGGAAAAGAAAATGTCAGCAGTTATAGGATTGGACTTTGGAAATTATAATGTGTACGCATCATATATACAGGATATTGATATGGACACAAGAATGGGTGGAATTGTTCATGATTTGGTTCCAGCAGACAGCAGGGGAGGAATTCCAAGTGTTTATTTTTATTCAAAACGAGTTGGTAAAGTTCTTATCGGAAAAAATGCAGTAAAGAGAAACGCAATACCAGTAAAAAATCAGTTGAGATATTTGAAAAGATATTTGGATAAGACTGTAGATTTAGATGGAAAAATGGTTGCATATAATGATGCTATTGTGGAAGTAGTACAGCATTGTATACGAATTGCAAACAAACAATTATTTAGTGGATATCAGATTACAACAAATCTTGTATCGCTGTCATATCCTGCAACTTATACATGTGCACAAAAAGAGCGACTGGTTCAGCTTGTGGAAAAAGCAACTTTAGAAGATGGAACACATGTTAAGGTATTTGGAACTATTCAGGAACCGGCAGCGGCAGCACTTGATTATTGTGCTTCTTTTATAAAAGATATGAGAGATAAGACGGTTCTGACCTACGATTTGGGTGGTGGAACATTTGATTTGGCACTTTTAGCAGCTTATCCAGCAGGAAAAAAGAGAAGTGATGGATCTGTGTATTATTATGATGTTATCAATACAAGAGGAATTGGTGATCTTGGAGGTGTAGAATTTGATGCGATTATGTATGATCTTTTATTGAAAAAAGCGAGTATTCCAATCGATAAGAGTAAGCTGACAAATGAGGAATTGGCAAATCTTAAAATAGCGGCAGAAGACACGAAAGTAGAACTTAGTAATTCAGATGAGGAGATGCCACAGGTAGTAATCGGTGGAGAATATGTGGACTTTGATATTAAAAGAAAAGAATATGAACAAATGGCAAGACCGCTGGTTCGCAAAACGGTAGAGGCTACGGTAAAAATTATTGAAGATCATCCAAATCAAAAACCAGATGTCATTCTTCTTACAGGCGGAGCAAGTCAGATGCCGTTAATCAAAGAGGAATTAGAACGTGCACTTCCTGAATACAAAGGAAAAATTCTCCCTTACAGACCAAATGAGGCAATTTCATATGGAGCAGCAAGATTTGGAACTGTTGAAGCGATTGTTGATCCGAACGCACAAGGAGGCAGTCAAAAGAAAAGTACATTACCTGTTCAAAACAGGCTGACCTATGATTTGGGAGTTCGATTTATAGATTCTACAAAAGAAGGAAGACCGTATTATATACATGCATATTTGAAAGCAGGAACAGTAATTCCGTGTGAAAGTGAACTGGTACCATCTTGGAAGGTAGAAGCGGGAAGATGTAGTAGTTTTACTGTTTTTGAAGCAAACAAGAACAATCCGGATTCACTCAAGATTGATCAGGACTATATTCAAATTATGAATGTAGAGATTGATCATGGACGAATTGTTCCGGCAGAACATCCGCATGAATCAAGAATGGTAATTGATGAACGTGGATTGTTAACCATAGAGGCACGTGATAAATCAGCACCAAATTTACCATTTGTAAAGGCACAAAAAGAATTACAGAATTTAAGTGAATTTTAACAGATTTTCGTATATGGTAGGTGTTATGTAACAGAATGTGTGCAATGACCAAGATACTATATATGATATAAAGGAGATAGAGATGAACGAGGAACATAAAGATATTTTTGGATGCGATATCGGAAATGGATATGGTTATATTTCACTTTTAATAGATCAGGCAAAAGATCCAGTAGCCATGTTTCCAACAAATCAGGATCATTTAGATAAGATGGGAATGAGATCTTCAGCCTATATTGTACCGCCAGATGGAAAAAATATTGAGGTATACGACGGAAGAACTGCATATAAGAAACATATTCGAGAACCGGAAAAGTTTATCCATGCGGTAAAGACCAGATTAAAAGAAGGAAAAATTCCGGTTCCGGGTATTAGCAACCCCGTTTCGCCAACGGATGTTTATGGAGCGATTGTAAGAGATTTGGTAATTCTGGGAAATCAAGAGAGAAAAAACAGAGGTGAAAAACCGATATACGATTTGGTATTTACATTTCCGGCAGCTTTTACAGAAGATATCAGTCTTTTGAATAAAATGCAGTCTAGTATAGAAAATATTGAAATAGATGAAAAAAAATTAAAAGTGCGAGGCAGATTGCCAGAGCCGGCAGCCGTGGCAATTGATTATCTTTATTATAACGAAAAAATACTGTTAAAGAATATCACCGCGGGGATAAAGACGAAAGACTCTCATACGGTACTTGTCTATGATTTAGGTCATGGAACATTTGACGTTGCGGTTGTTACTGCAAATAAAAATGGAGATCCTTATAAACTTCATATTAATGCAGGACTTCCGGATGTGGGGGGGAAAGACTTCGATGATATTATCTATAATGAAATCTGTAAAAAATTAAAAATGGATTATGGATATACTCCAACAAATGAAAATGAGAGAGAAAATATTAGAGAAGAAGCTAATAGTATGAAACATGACTTATCTGATTATGAGGAAGCGGATACGAATATTTTCTTAAAGAATGGAGAATCCGCAGAGATTCAAATTACACGTTCTGTATTTGAGGCAAAGAGCAGAGGGGTGATTAATCGAACTTTTGAATTGGTAGAGCAGGTTTTAACTCAGGCAAAAGAGCAGAATATTCAAATTGATGGAGTTGTTTTATCTGGTGGTGCAAGCCAGATGCCTATGATTAAACAGGGATTAGAACAGATGCTGGATGGAGAAAATATTCCGGTGAATTTGTATCGACCAAGTAATGCAGTGTCCTACGGAGCTGCAAGATATGCTTATGGTATTTTGGATAATCAGAAACAGGAATCTGTATCAACGGGAAAGAACAAAATAAATCCAGTATTAAGAAAGTATACGGAGTACAGTTATGGATTTTGGATGCCATCAGAGGCAGAACTAGAAGGAAAGATTCAACTCGTGGTGAATAGCAAACAGCAATTGCCAGTGACATCGGAGAAAGTGAAATTATTTGCGCCTTCTTCACGTCTTGTGATAAAGGTAAATCGAACAAAAACAAAATTTTATAAAAAGAATGATGCGGCAGTAGAGGCATGTGAGTCGATTATGCAGTTTCCATTTGATGTGCCAAAAAATTCAGAATGTGAGGTAAGTATTACGGTATTAGAGGATTACAACGTAAAGGTAACATGTACACCAAATGGGGCGGCACCGATTGAAAAATCAACAAAGGATGATTTGAAAAAGTTATTGTAGCAATTTATTAGAAAGGAAGGTCAAACGAAGATATGAGCATTTTTTTTGTTGTAGATGAACAGGATGATAGTGTAAATAGGGAATACAATAGAACATCCATGAAAATTTGGAGCGATGGTTATAGAGATGATAATAGCGCAAAAGTTTACTACAAGAAACTCATAGATATTATTACAACGGAATATATGAAACTGGGAAAATGTTATTTGGTAGATTACATTATACGAAATAAACAAGGAGTAGATATTGTAACGTATAGCGGTCTGATTATGGCAAACGGAGTTATGGAAGGAAATGAGATATATTATTCCGATGATATAATTCCTTTTGTAACAAATCGAAAAGGGCAACCAATTGAATGGTGGCAGCTGAAAAAATATAGAGAAAAAATAGATTATAAAGCTTTATACGAAAATATTTTGTGTTCTCTCAGAAACAATGGGCAGAATTATTATAGAATGAATCGAGATGAGATGCAACATAAGAACGACTGTGCAGCAGACATCAAACTGAACGTAAATGAGGAGAGAGAAAAAATCTTAAACGAGGCCAGACAGCAGGCTGATAAAATTCTACAGGATACTCAGATAAAAATTGATGAACTGAAAAAAGATGCAGAAGATGAGAGTAAAATAAGAGTAGAAAATGCAAAAGCAAAGGTAAGTGAGATGCTTGAACATGCCAAGATTCAGGCAAGAGAAATTGTAGAAGACGCAACAAAGCAGGCAGATCAGATTAAGATAAATGCACTCGAAAATATTACCGAACAGGAGAGGGAAGAGGCAAAAAATAAGGCAAGCTTACAGGTGGAAGATGCAATACGTGAATATCTTGAAAAAGACAGACAGTTATTTAAAAAGTCTATGGATGATGAATTTTTAAATGCTACAACGGATGAAAGAGAAGCTTCCGGACAAGGGGAAAAAATTCACAATATGATGATAGAGGATTCTAATGCAATACAGGTGCAGTGGATGAATGAATTATCAGAGAATATTAGTAAACTTCAGGATATTAAGGCAGAGTTTTATGAAAAAATGCATAATTGGCAGAAAACATTATATCCGGTGGAAATCACACCACTAGGCAGAGTCTATATTGATTTGTGTCGCATTTTGACAACGGATAAATTGATATCAGAAGAGGTCTTACATAAAATAAAAACAGAGCAAAACACAGAGTTATCCAATGAGCAATTAGAATCGGATAAGGCAACAGTGACGACAAGTGATCAGACGTTGGAAGGATTAAAGAGATTACATCAGTCATTGACCGTATTTCAAAAACGATTTGCAAAAGCACTTCAGAAATTAGGAATGTATGTACATTATCCGGAAGAAGGAGAACAATTTGATGAAGTGTGGCATACCATGGAATATGATGAAGATTATGACAGCGAGAAGAACTACATAATCAAACGTTGTATTACACCTGCTATTGTCAAGAAAACAAATGATTCGGATATGGACGATATCTTGATTCCAGCTGTTGTTGAGATAATAGAGTCAGATACCTAGAATACAAATAAAATATTTAGGTGATAAAATATAATCCAGACTGATTCAAAGGTAAAATAAAGAGAAGTCTGTGATAAAAAGAAATGAAGGTGGTAGGATGGCAGTGTATAATTATGAGGCTGCAGCATATTACAACTACATAAAAAAACAGGAAAAAAAGCTGGATGATTTAAAATTTCCTTTAAAGACAGTTGTAATAAGCATAGATGACTATTCGGTTGGATTTTGCGAATGTCAAAAGGATGGAACAGTCAAAATGGTAGGTCAGAAAAATTCTTCTGATAAACATAGCTTTACAGACGAATTAAATAAATTTATTCAGATAGTCGCGATTGACTCAAATATTGATATTTTTAATCGCACAATGAGATTATATTATCAGTCAGAAATGCAGAAAAATGTTCCAATAGTAGGCATTGCAGATATGGATTGTGAAAAAGTTAATGAAATATTTACCAATGTTTATCAACCTATGGAAGAGTTGTTGTCATCGATGGAAGATTTGTGGAAAACTTCTAATTTTGATCAGGAAGAAGTGGAATTTATATTGTTTGGTAAAGGAGCGATTTATTATCCGGTGATATATCTTACGAAATCTGTTTATTCCTTTGATCCAATGTTGCCAGATGAACGATTTGTAAATGATACCTATACAGATTCACCAGAGCAGATTGAGCGTATTGGTCAAGCGGAGATGACAAAAAAATCCTATCAGAATTATGAAATCTACTTCGAGGCTGTGAATCATGCGAAAATGACACATCAGCAGTTGAATGTCACATTTTGTCTCGATGAAAATAACATTCAGTACTTAGAACCAATTATGATTTCAGAGGGAGACAAGCTCGTATTTTATATTCAGTCAAAAGAAGTTGTGTTTGATATTCCTTTTTCTATTGAGAAAAATCAATGTGATGTAATACAGATTGGAGCTGGGGTAAAGGAAAATCAACCAGTTATTTACCTGAGAAAAGTTGGTAACCCAATGGAAGTTTTTCACTTATCACTGGATTAGGAGGTTTTTATGCAAAAGACAGATAAGTTAAAATTAAAGAAACAGATTGAGCTAGAAGCGTCCAAGTTTGAGACATTTGATGACATGCAAATGGCAGTATCCTTACTGACAATCAGTAATACATTACTCAAAGGAGTTGAGCGAACTCTGGCAAGTCATACTACGGAAGAATTACCAAGTGAAATAGAATCTTTTTATCTTGCAGTGACTGCGAAAATTAAAAAGTATTATGATACATTTTCAAGTATAGATACTTCTGAAGAGACAAGTCTTGAGAGTGATATAACCAGAATTCTTGAGGAAATTCAGAACAAACAGAATGGTATTTCAAGCAAAAAGAGTGAATATAGTCAGCTAGAGCAGCAAAATATTCAACTCCAGCAAAAATATGAAGAATATCAACTTATGGTTACCAAGCAGCATGAGACGAGAGAAGGTCTAAATAATCTTTTGTCAGATTGTAGTCAGGAAAAGATTGATAACCAAAAGGCGGAGAATCAGAAATTACTTCAAGAGATTGGAGCAAAACAGTCAGAACTGGATGATTTAAAAAAGAGACAGCAGAAATTACAGCAGGAATTAAGAGAAATGGAAGAAAATATTGCTGTAACTCAGAAGGCAATTGATGCTGTTCCAAAAAAACTTGTAACATACAGAACAAATTACAAACAATTGCGAGAGATATTGACTGAATTGAAAAATGCTTCGGTGGAATATAGTCCGGAAAAGCAAAAACAGTTACAGGATGAAATTGATGAATTGACCCCAGTAGTTGAGAAAAATAAAGTGGCAACAGAGATGCTCACACATAGAAAAGAGAGTCTAGAACAGCAAAAAACGGAGTATGATACAGAGAAACAGACACTTACTTCTGATTTGTTGGAGAGAGTCAATGAACTTATGAGAGATTTAAAGAGTATGTTAGATGCATATGATCAGACGCTTTCTCAAACAGAAAAGATTGCAGATACACTGACTGAAAGATTAAAAGATTGTCAGAATCGAAGAGATGAGTATGCAGGCTGGTATGAGTCTGTAAAAACACCACTAGATGCAATGATAGATGGAATCAATATGCCAGAAAACGAAAGTTTAAGAAAGACACTTGATGTTAATCAGATTCCAGAAGTAAAAAAGGCTTATGAGATGATTAGACAGAATTTATTAAAACTGGACCAGATTTTAGAATCGTGCGCGCAGGCTGCAAAAAAAGATCTTGAGAGAATTCAGAGAAGAGCCAGAAATTAGGGGAGTGAACTGAATGCGAAATTATATATATGTATATATGAAAGAACCGGAAGTGACGGTGCTAGGACCAGGAAAGCGATATGTTCTCTGGGTACAGGGATGCCACAAAAATTGTGAGGGCTGTGTTGCAGATAATGCAAAAGATATGGAGAACGGAAAGCAAATATCTATCGATGCACTGGCTTATGAGATTATTTTATCAAAAGCAGAGGGAATTACGATTAGTGGAGGCGAACCTTTTTTGCAGGCAGAGGAATTAGCAGAAATGCTTTCTAAAATTAAGAAAAAAAGGGACATAGGGGTTATTATATACTCAGGATATCAGTACGAAGAACTGATTAAAAAGCCTGAAACACAGAAATTGTTAGCCCAGACAGATCTTTTAATAGATGGTCCTTATGTAAAAGAATTAGATGATGGAAAAAGTTTGAGGGGGTCTTCCAATCAGAGAACAATTTATCTGACACAGAGGTATAAAATAAATGCGAGTGAATATGGAGTACAGGGTAGAAAAAATGAGAATTTTTATCATGGGATTTATGTTCATAAAATAGGAATTCCAGAGAATAAACGATAAAGGAGAAGAGATTATGAGTGGAAGAAAAGAGACATATACATCGATTACAACAAGTGAGTTGAGAAGATTAAGACAGCAGGCATCAAGAGCTGGTGATGTGGGAAGACAGAATGCAATCTTACAGGAGATTAATAGAAGAAATCAGCAGGCTATGGATAATTATCAGAGACAAATTCGCACCATGAACAGCAATATGGATAATCTCAACAGGAGAATTGAACTTCAGGGACAGGTTGCGAGCAGAGAAACTCAGAATTTGCGCAATCAGCTACAGACATCTATTCGAAATGCAAATGAGAGAATGAGAGCAATGGCCGCTGAAAATGAGCAGATTATCAGAGAAATGAATGATAATTTCTCCAGAGAAATTTCACAGACCAGACGAGATGTTGCAAATGCAATGAATGAGAATAACAGAAGAATTGAGGCTGCGATGCAGCAGAATAATATAAGAATTGAAAATCAGATTCAGGAACTTGCAACAAATGTGGAAAGCGAATTACAAAATGTGCACAACAGACTTGATAGCATTGATGCAGCAATACAGACAACGGCGCACAACAACAATGTACTCCTTGAGATGGCTCAGGAATATGACCATGCAGCAGAACTGATGCTTGAGGAAATTCAGAATGATTATAATGTGGAAATTCTTTGTCCGGGAAGATTAAAACCAGTACTTGCAGCGAGAAATGCAAGCATGGGAGATATCATAGATGCCGAAAAGATGCCTGAAAATTCAGCGACAGCAAGGCATGCAGCAAGGGAAACACTAGAAGATACGATGCGTTTGTATCAGGATGTTTTAAGAGCAAAGCAGGAATGGGAGTTAAGTCTTGCAGCAGCCAGACAAACATTAAGTGTGACGAGCGGACAGATTGATGCAAACAGAACTTTATTGCTTGAAGAGGAAGGAAATGCAAGCGTAGATGTGGATACATGGACAGCAGGAGATCTCAGTGCGCTTGAAACAAGATTAGAATCATTAAATCATCAGTTAGAAAATCCGGATAATTTATCAACACAGGATATCAATGGAATTAAAGATGCAGGACTTCAGGTTAGCCGTGAAGTGGATGATACAGCGAGTTTTGCTGTGGAAGCTTTTTTTGCAAGTCAGGATAGAGCAGAGATTGCACAGGATATTGCAGATCAGCTCAGCGAGATGGGATTATCTATTGTAGGACACAGTTATCAGGGAAATGACCAGAGAGCTGCACATCGTTTACATTTGAGAAATAATGTGACAGGATTTGAAATGGTCGTTACACAGACACCTGTGACACAGGATAATGGAACTCTTTCTAACAGACTAGAGTCAGATATTCTCAATTATGGCAGTTATAATGAGGAACATGGTGATGAAATTGCAAGAGATGTATTAGAATCTGTATCTGGCTTAGGATTAGAACAGACAGCAGTATGTACACAGCCGGGATATGAAAACCGAGCATCTGACAGGGGAGAGGTTGCCAACATGCAGCAGTGGAGTACTGAGAGAGCTACTTCAGTTACAAAACCAAATCATGTTGCAAGAGGAGCATCTAATAAATCTGCAACTGCATAGGTAAAGTTTAAAATTGGAGGAAAAACAATATGCTTGCAAAAAATAATTCATATTTTGATGTAGAGCTGTGTTTAGAGGGTCATTATATTGTAACCGGTTATACCAATGACCAGTTCTGTAATGACAGGTTACAATTATCGGATGTAAAGTATGAACTCCATAATTATCTGCGTCACAGAGAACATTTTGACGCAGTGTTTTTTCTTGATAGTATTAATATGCTGTTTTGTTATGATCAACAGTCTTTTGATATTTTAAGAGGAAATCCGATAACAGAGAATGTAAATCAGTCACAGAATCGTACCGCTGGAGTTATTGTGGCAACAGCACCTCTTGGCAGAAGGAGGTCTAGAAGAAATCAGCAGTCACAGCGAAATCAAAACCAACAATCACAACAAGGTTCGCAGCCGGCACAGGAAATAAATAGTGATATGCCATGGCATATGGGAAGACAGGCTATTCGAGCAAGTTGGGAGCAGGTCACCACTTTACTCAGATTTTCTGAACATCGATGTGCACTGGTATTGAGTAATATGGATTCACTTATTACGTCCATGGGTACACAAGAGATGGCAATTTTAGAAGAATTGCAGTCTTATCACAGTACGAATCATAGTATTGTTATTTATATGTTTCGAGAAACTTCATTGTCTTCTATTACAGACAGTATCAATAATAGTATGGGAGGGTCATCGAATCAGTGGGTGAGATTTGTAAATAATGTTCTTGTACCACGTGTAGAGACTGGTGATGCCAGTGCAAATAGAGTAATCTCGCTTCGAACACCAAATAGTAGAGAGGTTTTTAATCTTTTAAATTATTTGAGATTTCGAACAGAGGGAAAATTAAATATCTCGATGAAAGATATACAGAAAATTTCCGACATTTTTGCAGCTTCCTGTGCAAGACAGAAGTGGGGACTGGGACATTTACTCACTCGTCTTGACCGATGTATTTCAGAACAGCCAAACAGAATATTAACTATAGATAACTGGAGAGAATTTACAGGTGAACTAAAGTATCGTTCTGCGATGGAAGAACTTGAGAGACTTGTGGGACTTGAAAAAGTAAAATCAGCTATAAGAGAATGGCATGCACATCAGTCAAAGACGACAGCAAAAGATGGAACAAAAGTTACCTGTTATAGCAGATTGACACCGGCACCGAATACAGGAAAAGTCCAGGGACATGCACTGAATATTCGTCTCAAAGGTCATCCGGGAACTGGAAAAACGACAATTGCGAGATTGATGGGTGAGATGTACCGTGAACTTGGTTTGTTGCCACAGGGACAGCTTGTGGAATGTTCAGCAGCAGATTTGATTTCACAAAATGTGGGAGGAACAGCGAGAGTTGTGAGAGACAGAGTGCAGGAGGCAATGGGAGGAGTACTTTTTATTGATGAGGCATATTCACTTGCAACGAATGCACATGGAGTAGAGGCTATTAATCAGCTTGTAAATGATCTTTCCACTTATGAAGGACAGTTTGCAATTGTTCTTGCAGGATATCCACATGATATTGATAATTTGATGAGAGAAAATGATGGTCTTGCCAGACGTTTTCCAAATGAATACATATTAGAAGATTATACTCCGCAAGAAATGCAGCAGATTTTTGAAATTATGGTTCAGGCTGATGATGATGCTGTGATTGGAGACGAGCTTAGAGAGGCACTTCCTAATTTCTGTGAGAGCTGGGTTGGAGGAAAAACCAGAGGATGGGGAAATGCAGGAGAAGCAGAACAGCTTCTAACTGCAATGAAAAAGAGATGCAGTACAAGACTTATTACAGAGGGACAGGAGTTCTCAACTCAGATACTAAGCACTTTGGATATTCCGGAAGAGTTACAGCACTGTCTTGCTAAAAAAAGTCAAAGTCTAGATGAGGCTTTTAAAGAGATTGATGAGATGATAGGTCTTACAAATGTCAAAAAATTCCTCAAGACTTTGAGTAGGAACATTCTGTGGGGAACAGAAGATAAAGCACCGGGAAATTATATTTTTTCGGGAGCACCGGGAACCGGTAAGACAACAGTCGCAAGAAAAATTGGAGAAATTCTAGGACATCTTGGCGTATTAAGAAGAAAAGTTAATAATGTAGTAGAATGTAGAGCAGCAGATTTGCTGAACGGAAATACAACCTTGCAGGAAGTGGTAGACAATGCTAGAGGAGGAATTCTTTTCATTGATGAGGCACATCAGCTAGAACAAAATGAGAGAGGACATTCGATTATAAGAGAGCTTGTTCCTGTGATAGAGAACCCGGAAATTCATGCAGATACCTGCTTTATCTGTGCTGGATATTCGGCAGAAATGAAACGATTTTTAGATGTTGATGCAGGACTTGCAAGAAGATTTCCATTAAATCATAGAATCCGTTTTGATGATTATACGGCATCGGAACTGATACAGATTTTAGAGCGTATGGCAAAAGCGAGAGGAGAGATTACAGATAGTCTGGAAAAATATTTAGAAAACCGACCAGTGAATTTTGGAAATGGAGGATTTATCAGAGATGTTTATCTTCCAGAGTCTATTGCTGCGAGAACAGCAAGGTTAAATATAAAATATGCAGGTGGTGAAAATGCAATTGTCTCAGAGGAGCAGGTAAAAAATGTATCAGATATTGAAAAGCATACTCTGACAGAGGATGATATTCCAAAGGCATATTTGTCATTTGCGGGACCAAAAGGAAAAATACCAACAGGAGATCGCAACGCGCAGGCAATGGTATCTGAATTGTACGGAAAAGATGAATTTGCTGAATATGTGCAATCCATTATGGGTACAGAGGAAAATACAGAATTTTTTGATGGACAGGCAAATGTGGGAATGCATTATTCTATTACTGGATCAGAAGGAACTGGAAGACATACTGCAATCAAAATTATGGCTGCTGCCAGAAGAGAATACGGATTGCTTGAGAAAGATGATGTTATGTTTGTGGGAAAAGCAGATTTGGAAGCAGGATATGTGGGGCAAACTGCTATCAAAACACAAAATGTTATCGAAAGGGCAATTGGTGGAACACTTGTGGTCACATATCCGAGTGCAATGCTGCCAAAAAAAATGCAGACCCCAAATTCTGATGATATTGAAAATCATCAGTGAGAAGTCATTTGAGCAGACAGTTCCATTTTGAAGATTTAAGCCATGAGGATATGTATCATATTTTTGAGTTAAAGACAAAAGAAAGTATGGTATTTGAAAAAGAACTTGAAGGTTTACTGCCAGATTTCTTCTTGAACTGGGTAAGTGAGAGAGGCGGACTTGGAGAAAAAGTAACCTCATGGGGAAATGGCAAAGAAGTTGACCAGCTGATGAGTGAACTGATTCAGAACTGGAAACGCAAGAATGGAGAAGTTCGAACAGACATTGTTGCTGCAGAGGGAAGTGAGTATTCGGTAAAACGAAGACTTATTACAAGAGATATGTTTCCTAAGAATTTAACGAAATATATTACATCTAACAGAGTATTAGCGGATAATGCAATGCAGGAATTAGAACAGATGACAGGTCTGACAAGTGTGAAAAATTCTATTCGAATTATTGAGAGACGAATGAGACGTATGCCAAACGGAACGGTAAATCCTGGATTATATTGCTACATTGGAAATCCTGGAGTTGGAAAGACAACAGTTGCAAAGCTTATGGGAGGAATTTTAAAAGCAACTGGCTCGCTGTCACAGGGGCATGTAATTATTCGTACAGCCAGACAGATGTGCGATCAGGTGGATGAATTTGATAACATTATTAAACTTGCAAAGAATGGAATTTTATTTATTGATGAGGCACATCAGCTTGCAGAGAGAACAAATGTATATGGAAGAAGTGTAATAAAAAAACTTCTTACAGTTCTTGAAGATGCAGATGTCATCAAAAATACGTGTATTATTCTGGCAGGATATCCGAGAGATATGATGCAATTGTTTGAGGCAGACAGTGGACTTGCCAGTCGATTTGGAACTGCAAACAGCATTATTGCATTCGAAAATTACACAGCAGATGAGTTAGTGCAGATTCTAGATAGTATGGCAGCGAATGCGAATAAAATTGTTCAGATTGGTACACCGTATCCACTTAGAATAACACAAGAGTACAGAGCGCAAGCACTAGAGGTATTTCAGAATGTTGTAAATTCAGGAGATCCAGACTATGGAAATGCAAGATTTGTGAGAAATTTCCTCCATGATTCGGTAGATGAGCAATTGGCAAGATTGGATGAGATTTATGGTGTTGAGAGAGAAATACCACAAGAGAGCATAGATATCTTAACTGTAGATGATATACCAAAGAGATACAGAGGAATGTTTGAGTTAAAGAGAAAAGCAGTAATTCCAAAAGAAGAAGTCAGTATTCTTCAAAGTGGTGAAATTATAAAAGAAAATTATGCGATGCATTTTGAAAGTTATGCACAGAATGTTGTTTTATTACACACATTTGTAAAAGGACAGTCGAGAGGGGAAGGAACTGGAAGTATTATGACATCATCTGGATATATTTTAACCTGTGCTCATGTAGTCAGAGGGGCAGACCAAATAAAAGCCAGAATTTATGTGCCTGGAATGCCAGGAGGAGATTACAGATGGTTTGATTGTGAACTGCTTGATTCAGTATTTGAAGACTGTGATATGGCACTGATTAAGATGAAAGGTGAGAATTTTAATCCGATATCTGTGAGACCGGAAAATGAAACCGTTAATGATGGGGAAGAGACTCTATTAGTGGGATTTCCACTTGGAGCAATGTTATCAGGAAATGATTCTGGTCAGTTGCGTGTGAGCCATTTTAATGGAAAAATTGCATCAAGACAGGAAGTACAGGGTATAACAAGATTTTATATTGATACAACCGGATTGCATGGCAATTCTGGAAGTCCGGTCATATCAATGACAGATGGACGAATGATAGGTGTTTTCTCAGGATCAGTAACTCCACATACAGAGGGAAATTTAGATGAACTCAATTATTTCTATCCAATTGAGTATTTCTGGAAAAAAATTTCAATAAAATCTCAAAGAGGTGATGAACATGTCTGATATAAATAAAAAATGTCCAGTGTGTGGACAGGTACAAGGATCCAATAAAAACAGCATAACCTGTAAACAATGTGGATTTGAATATGCATTCATAAAATATAGTGCGAGTGATAAAACCTTTCGGGTATGGCAACAAAATGTACAAGAAAATAAGAAGCGAAATTCTCCTGACCTAGAAACTATGGAAATATTTTTATCGGGTGATTCACTGGCCTGTATGAACTATGAATCAAAAGAATTATATATTTTTCGTGATGGTGAAGAAGTACAACATGAACAGAATGTTATAAGTTATAGCTTAAATGACCGTAATTCAGCTATTTTATATGCGGATGGCAAATTGCGTATGAGTGGTGACAATAGCTATGGACAGTATGAAATGGAAAAATTTACTGATGTAAAGAAGGTTGTTTGTGGACCTAATAGTAGTTATGCAATTAAAAATAATGGAACAGTACAAATCAGTGGATTAGTTTTGACACATGAAATAGAAACATGGACGGATATTGAAAATTTGGTCTGTGGATCTTATCATATATTGGGACTTACCAAAAATCACACAGTAAAAATTGCAGGAGATAATATAAATCCGATAATTGCAGACAAAATTTCAAAGTGGAAACATGTGAAAGCAGTTTGTGCAACAACCGATGCAAGTGTCGCTCTATTTGAAGATGGAACTGTATCTTTTGCTGGACGTGAAAAAGATTTGCGTGCAGACGTAGAAGGCTGGAGAGATATCGTTTCAATTGCAATAGAAAGTGCTTATACTGTGGGAGTTACAAAAAATGGACAGGTGAGACTGGCAGGATTTTGTAAGCCATTTTTTGATATTATGAATCGTTCCACTGCGGCAGAATGGAAGAACGTAACGAAGATTACGACAGGAAAATCGAGTATAGCAGCTTTGTTTCAAGACGGAACGGTGAAAATCGTTGGTAATTTTAGTGGAGATATCGAAGAAATCTATAATAATTGGAAGAAAAATATTTCATACAGATAAAGAAAAAATGTACTGTTAAGAAAGGCAGTACATTTTTTTATTATGTGAACGCAGATAAGCAATCGCCCACCGCTAAGGAGTAAAGACATAGGCAGGGTATCGGGAGATGCTTATGTCAGGAGTGGGAGAAAACACTTCTGATAAGCTGCGAAGCAGCTTGCGTTTATGAGAAAGTAGCGAAGCGGATTGAGAATATCCGCTTTACATAAATAAAGAATTAGGTAATATGGAATCGTCATGGTCTATACGAACCATGTGAAATGAATAAAATTGTTTTCGTAGGGATTGAATTTTTGTGATATAATAAATTATTATCGTTATCAGTATGTGAATAGAAAGACGAGGACCAGAACCACATGAACCAGTACCAAAAATATTTAGAACAGCCAAAATCTCTCACATTAGAAGAGATGAGAGAAATTTATGATGAGATGATTCTTGCAGTCGAGCAGGAT
>ONXS01000031.1 GCA_900321855.1 uncultured Eubacteriales bacterium
CTATAAAAAATAATTATACGTAAGGTGAATCTATATGAAGAAAAGATTAGTGATTCTATTGATAGCAATTCTTGTTGCTCTTAGCGTAGAGGGAGTTGTGCTTTATAGAATCTATCATGTGAATGAGAAGGAACAGAAAAAGACAAGTACAGAAATAAAAAATAATGAAGAGACGACAGAACAGATTCTAGAAGAGACAACAGAGGAAGAACCTACAACGGAGGAGGAGACGACAGCAGAGCCTGAAACACAAGCTCCTGAAACACAAGCTCCTGCACAGCAGGGAGAGAATCCAAATATAGACCCAACAAAACCGATGATTGCTCTTACGTTTGATGATGGTCCAAGTGCAAAGACAACACCGATTTTGTTAGATGCTTTGGAGCAGTATGATGCTCATGCAACCTTTTTCTGCGTTGGACAGAATATAGATGGAAATGAAGATATAGTCAGACGTGCGTATCAGGGAGGCAATGAGATTGCCAACCATACCATGACACATGTTCAGCTTACAAAAGTAGACCCTGCTACTTTGGAAAATGAGATTATAGGAACTGAGAATAAGATTAAAGCGATTACAAATCAGCAGGTTGTAACAATCAGACCGCCATATGGCTCAGTAAACGATGAAGTTATGCAGTATATTCACACACCTGTTATTTTATGGTCTTTAGATACACTTGATTGGAAAACAAGAAATGTACAATCAAATATCGAATCTGTTCAGCAGAATGTTTCAGATGGAGATATTATTTTAATGCATGATATTCATCCTGAATCAGTAGAGGCAGCAGTTCAGTTAATTCCGTGGTTACAGCAGCAGGGATACCAGTTAGTTACAATTAGTGAATTGGGATATTACAGAAGAGGTGGACTCACAGAAGGACCTAGATACGGTTATCTTCCACCAAACTAAAAATATAGAAATGAACAAAGTAGATACAAATGAGCGTATCTACTTTTTTTTGTTCCTTATGTACCATTGTGCTGCCAACAGAGTGAGAGTGTTTCGCTGACAAAACAATCATAACAAAAACAGAAAAAAGAAGGTGCAAATATGTTTGTGGAGCGAGAGCGTTTCGCATAGTAAACATATTTGCACCTGCACTATTTATTATTATTATTATTTAGAACTTAGAACTGTGGCACATACTTCTCTTCACAGTATTTGCAGCGGTAAACTTCCTTTGCAGAATCTGACAATAAGAAAATCTGGTCAAGTTCCTGTTCAATCGAAGTGATACATCTTGGATTCTTACAAACAATTACATTTTTGATTGTTTTAGGAAGAGTAAGAATCTTTTTCTCTGAAATAACACCATCTTTGATGATATTGACTGTGATGTCATGGTCGATGAATCCGAGAATATCTAAATCAACCAAATCGAGCGACCCCTCAATTTTAATAATATCTTTTCGTCCCATTTTATCACTTCGTGCGTTCTTGATAATTGCAACCTGACAGTCGAGTTTGTCTAACTGCAGATGTTTGTAAATAGACATTGCTTTTCCTGCCTTGATGTGGTCAAGAACAATACCTTCATTTAAAGAACCTACATTTAACATAATTTTATCCTCACTTCTACTCAATGGTAATATTTAATAAAGTTAAAATCAGTGCCATGCGGACATAGACACCGTACTGAACCTGCTTGAAATATACAGCTCTCTCGTCATTATCAACTTCTACAGAGATTTCATTGACTCTTGGAAGTGGGTGGAGTACAAGCATATCTTTTGGAGCGAGCGCCATTTTTTCAGCGTTTAAAATGTAACTGTCTTTTAAACGAATGTACTCTTCCTCGTTGAAGAAACGTTCTTTTTGAACTCTTGTCATATAGAGAATGTCAAGATTTTCCAGCGCATCTTCTAAGTGTTCTGCTTCGATATATTCGATATTATTTTTTTCGAGAACATCAACACGAATATAATCTGGAAGTCTGAGTTCATTTGGAGAGATGAGAACGAACTTGATTCCTTCATAGCGAACGAGGGCGTTAATCAGGGAATGAACCGTTCTTCCGAATTTTAAATCTCCACACAGACCAATGGTTAAGTTGGAAAGTCTGCCTTTTAAAGAACGAATAGTCATTAAATCAGTCAGTGTCTGTGTTGGATGCTGATGTCCGCCATCACCGGCATTAATGACAGGAATGGAAGATTTTGATGCTGCGACTAATGGCGCACCTTCCTTTGGGTGGCGCATTGCGCAAATATCAGCATAGCATGAGATGATGCGGATGGTATCTGACACGCTCTCTCCTTTTGCAGCAGAACTTGAATCAGCAGAAGAAAAGCCAAGTACGTTACCGCCTAAGTTAAGCATTGCTGATTCAAAACTTAAACGGGTACGGGTACTAGGCTCGTAAAATAAAGTTGCTAATTTCTTGCCTTTGCAGGCTTCTGAATATTTATCAGGGTTATGCTCAATATCTGTTGCCAAATCTAAGAGATTATCGAGCTCATCAATAGATAAGTCTAAAGGACTAAGTAAATGACGCATATTTCCTCCAATCTATAAATCCAATTTATTTTTGGGAGTACATTCCCAAATTTGCTATACCAATATTAATACAACTTAAAAAATAATGCAATTAGAAATTAAAAAACAGGCTGAAAATATTTTTAAAATATTTTCAACCTGTAATATTATGATTTTTGATGAATTATCAGCTCTACTTTTGAGATTCTCATCTTGTCCATAGCGAGAACTTTTAGTGAGATATAGTCGATAATAACTTTATCTCCGATGTTTGGAAAACGGTCTAGTTTTTCAATAATCAGTCCGCCGATGGAATCATATTCTTCTGAGTTGAGTTCCAGATTCAGTCGGTCATTTAAGTCAGAAATTTTAATCTGACCTTCTACAATATAACGTGTTGGAGTAATTTCTCTGATACCATCTTCTTCGTCCATGTCATATTCATCGTGAATTTCTCCTACAATTTCTTCTAACAAATCTTCTAGTGTAATCAGACCGGAAGTAATACCATATTCATCGAGAACAATGACGATATTGACAGAAGTTTTTTTCATTTCCAGCATCAACTCGGAAACTTTTTTTGTCTCATAAGTGTAGAAGGCAGAACGTAAAAAGTTTCGGACATCGAATACGGTTTCCGGGTCATACAAAAGCAAATCTTTTACATTGATAATGCCGATGACATTGTCAGTAGAATCCTGAAAGATAGGGATTCGAGTGTACTTTTCTTTTCTGAAAATATCAATGAGCTCATCATAGGTACTGTTTATATCTGCCATAGTCATGTCAACTTTGGGAACCATGACATCTTCTGCGACAGCATCTCCGAAATCAAACACATTGTTAATCATTTGGCGCTCTTCTTTTTCGATGACACCTTCTTCATGACTGACATCTACAATTGTGCGGAGCTCATTTTCGGTTAGTATATTAGTCTTTGCATCCGGATCTACTCTCAGAAGAAAGAGAACCGCTCTGGACAGAATGTTAATTACATAGATGACGGGAGTCAGAATCCACATCAGAGCATAAATAATTCTGCAGTAAAACATGGAGAGTTTTAAGGCAGAAATGGAAGCGAGTGATTTTGGAGTGATTTCTCCAAAAATCAGAATCACAACGGTAAGAACACCGGCTGAAATACTGACTGCGTAATTTCCAAACACATTCTGGGCAAAAATTGTGACCAGAGATGAAACTGCTATATTTACAATGTTATTACCTATCAGAATGGCACTGAGCATTTTTTGTTTGTCGTTGATAATTTTATTTACAAGCATTGCTTTCTTGTTCTGTTCTTCTTCAATCAGTGTTCGAATTTGAATGGCACTGACAGTCGTAAACGCTGTCTCAGCAGAAGAGAAGAACGATGACAGTAAAATTAAAATAATAATAAGTATCAACATGGTAATTTCCGAGGGATCCAATTTTCTAATCTCCTTTTTTAATAATATCTTTGAATTTTACATTATATTGTTTTTTATGTAAAGTGCTTTTGGAATATGTGAGATATTTTTTATGGAAAAGTACATAAAATATGGAATGATGTCATAGGATAAAAATAACAGATATGGCGGGTGAGGAGATTTTATATGAGAAAGATTGCTGTAACAGCATTGAAAACACTCCTGTGTATGTGGTTAGTCACTGCAATTTTCATTTTTCTGATTTCATACATTTATTATAAGTTTAAAATTACAGATAATAAGATTATGATTGGAATTGCAATTACATATTTTGCTGCTACATTTTTGGGAGGTTTTATTTTTGGAAAAATCATGGAGCACAAAAAATACCTGTGGGGGATAGGCGTGGCACTCATATATGTGCTAATCATTTGTGCGATTGCTTTCTGCATCAGTGGTGGAAGATTTGAATTTCCGATAACGATGGTGATTTCGTGTGTTTTGGGAGGTATGCTTGGCGGTATGCTATCTTGAAAAAATGCTTTTCATTATTTCCTTCTTATGTTATAATGATAAAATCTAAGCAAAAAGGAGGATGTTAAAGATGAAACATATAAAAACATTAACTACAAGAACACTTGAGAACACAATGAAAAAAGGTGGATGTGGCGAATGTCAGACATCTTGTCAGTCAGCTTGTAAGACTTCATGTACTGTTGGAAATCAGTCATGCGAGAACGTAGCTAACAGATAATATTAGCACAAAGAATTAGCATAAGAAATTAGCAATTCTAATAACAGAGCCATTGATATTCGAATAAAATATCGGTGACTCTGTTATCGTGCGTTAGAAAGGTTTGGTAACGAATAAGTGGTACAGATACATCAGTATAAAAGTAACGGTTATAATATCGTATTAGATGTAAACAGTGGTTCCGTGCACGTGGTTGATGATGTGACCTATGATCTTATCGCTCTTTATCAGGACAATGATAAGGCCGCAATTATCGAAAAATTAAAGGATAAGGCCAGTGTAGAAGAGATTTCTGAAATCTATGACGAAATTACAGAACTCAAAAATAACGGGCAGCTTTTTACAGAAGATATTTACAGACAGTATATAACAGATTTTAAGAAGAGAAAAACAGTTGTAAAGGCATTATGTTTACATATTGCTCATGATTGTAACCTCGCATGCAGATATTGTTTTGCCGGTAAAGGCGAGTATAACGGACAGAAAGATTTAATGAGTCTTGAAGTTGGTAAGAAGGCAATTGATTTTATGATAGAAAACTCTGGAAACAGAGTAAATCTTGAGGTGGATTTCTTTGGCGGAGAGCCATTGATGAACTTTGATGTTGTCAAAGAGATTGTAAAATATGGACGTTCCAAAGAAGCTATATATAACAAGAATTTCAGATTTACACTCACAACAAATGGTGTACTTCTCAATGACGAAGTTATGGAATTTGCCAACAAAGAGATGTCAAATGTAGTTCTCAGTCTTGACGGAAGAAAAGAAGTCAACGATTACATGCGACCTACAAGAAATGGACAGGGAAGTTATGATATTATTGTTCCTAAGTTCCAGAAACTTGCAGAGAGCAGAAATCAGATGAATTATTATGTGAGAGGTACATTCACACATAACAATCTTGATTTTGCTGATGATGTCATTCATTATGCAGATTTAGGTTTCAAGCAGATGTCGATGGAGCCGGTTGTCAGTGACTATGATGAGCCATATGCAATCAAGGAAGAGGACCTTCCAAAGATTATGGAGGAGTACGATAAACTTGCTCTTGAGTATATCAAGAGAAGAAAAGAGGGAAGAGGATTTAATTTCTTCCACTTTATGATAGATTTGAATCAGGGACCATGTGTTGCAAAGAGACTTTCCGGATGTGGTTCAGGAACAGAGTATCTTGCAGTGACACCATGGGGAGATTTATATCCTTGTCATCAGTTTGTTGGAAATGAAGATTTCTTACTTGGAAATGTTTTTGATGGAATTACAAGACAGGATATTTCGGACGAGTTCAAACTTTGCAATGTTTATGCAAAAGAGAAATGTCAGGACTGTTTTGCAAGATATTACTGCAGTGGCGGCTGTGCAGCAAATTCATACAAGTTCCACGGCACAATCAATGATGCGTATGATATTGGCTGTGAGATGCAGAGAAAGAGAATTGAATGTTCAATTATGATTAAGGCAGCACTTGCAGATGAGGAATCGTAAATTAAGAAATTAATGAAATAAAACAGAGAGGAACAAAAAATGAAATTTAGCAAAGGAAAGAGTATTGCTTTTTTCATATGTACTATCATTCTTGTAGTGGCACTTGGCTTACTTACAATTTTTGGTGTAGATGTAAAAGGCATGAAAAAAGGTTCAGCCAAGGGTATTATTCTTGGACTTGACCTCAAGGGTGGTGTAAGTTTTACTTACAAAATTAAGGATGAAAATCCTACAGGTCAGCAGATTGAAGACACAAAGCAGCAGTTGAGAGATCGTGTCAGCACATTTAGCAAAGACGTTGATGTATATCAGGAAGGTGATGATAAACTCACAGTTGACATCCCTGGTGTATATGATGCACAGTCTGTTGCAGAAGAACTCAGTAAACCGGGTTCTATTCGTTTTGTAACTATGGCAGATGCAGGTGCTACAAGCGATGAGACATATGAAATTTATGCAAATCCTAAGGATGGACAGAGTTATAAGGTATGGGTTGACGGTGATGATATTTCAAACGCAACAGCAAATGCCCAGACTTCACAGGAGAAAGGCACTACAGAATATGTAGTTTCACTTACTCTTAATGAAGAGGGAAGAACAAAATTTGCAGATGCGACATCACAGAACTTAAACAAACCAATTTATATCTTATATAATGATGAGATTATCAGTGCACCAACTGTTCAGGCTGTTATTTCAGATGGAAATGCCGTAATCAATGGACAGGCAAGCATGGAAGAGGCTGAGAAACTCGCATCAACCATTCGTATTGGTACATTAAAACTTGACCTTGAGCAGTACAGCTCAAAGGTAGTAAGTGCAAGACTTGGTAACGATGCAATTAAGACAAGTTTAATCGCAGCAGCTATCGGTATTGCAATTGTAATTATCTTTATGCTTTTTATGTACAGAGTTTCAGGTATTGCCTCAGGTATTGCACTTGTTCTCTATACAATCTTAGAGTTACTTGTATTAAATGGATTTGATTTAACACTTACTCTTCCGGGTATCGCAGGTATCATTCTTTCAATTGGTATGGCTGTAGATGCAAACGTTATTATCTATGCACGTATTAAGGAAGAATTAAAGGCTGGAAGACCAGTTGATGTTGCAATTAAGACTGGATTTAAGAAAGCGACATCAGCAATCGTTGATGGTAACGTGACAACATTTATTGCGTCACTTGTACTTATGAAATTTGGTTCGGGTCCTGTTCAGGGATTTGCAATCACACTTGCAATCGGTATTGTTTTATCTATGTTTACAGCTATGGTAGTTTCAAGATTCCTTGCAAACTGCTTATATGGTATGGGATTTCAGGATAAGAAATACTATGGTATTGCAAAAGAGAGAAATACAATTGATTTCTTATCAAAGAAAGCAATCTGGCTTGCAATTTCTGCTGTTGTAATCTGCGCAGGATTTGTTGCAATGGGAATTAATGCCGGAAACAAGAAAGGTGCTTTCAACTATAGTATTGAGTTCGTTGGTGGTACAACAACAACCGTAGATTTTGAAAAAGAATATACAATTGATGATTTTAACAATACAATCAAACCTGAGATTGAAAAGATTATCAACAGTTCAGATATTCAGGGACAGAAGGAAACTGGTTCTAACAAATATGTCATCAAGACAAGAACTCTTACAGAAGATGAGCAGGTTCAGTTAAGAGATTTAATGATTAATAACTTTAGCGGTAAATTACAGGAAGGTGAGACAAACTTCGAATCTTCTTCTGTCAGCTCAACATTTGGAAAGCAGATGAAGAAAGATGCTGTAATCGCAGTGGTTCTTGCTACATTATGTATGCTTGTATATATCACAATTCGATTCAGAAATGTGAAGTTTGCAGGTTCAGCAGTTCTTGCATTAATCCATGACGTATTAGTTGTTATCGGATTCTATGCAATCTCAAGATTATCTGTTGGAACAACATTCATTGCATGTGTACTTACAATCGTAGGTTACTCAATCAATGCGACAATCGTTATCTTTGACCGAATCAGAGAGAATCTTGCAGATAAGAGAGATGATCAGGTAGACTTAAAAGATGTTGTAAACGCAAGTATCACACAGACACTTACAAGAAGTATTTACACATCATTTACAACATTCGTAACAATCGCAGCACTCTTTATTCTCGGTGTTGCATCAGTTAGAGAGTTTGCTCTTCCAATCATCGTTGGTATCATTGCCGGTGGCTACTCATCTGTATTCGTTACAGGTACACTTTGGTACATGATGTCTAAGAACAAATATGGTAAAAAGAGTAAATAATAAAACTGGGGTCAGACCCCAGAGAGGTAACTAACTGAAGTTAGTCGCCTCTCCGAGGTCGGGCTCTTTTTTATATCTTGTCAAATCAAATAAACTGATGTGAAATATTACACATACATAAAATCTCCTCTGGCACCATATTGACAATACAAAAAATATTTATTATATTAGTTAAAGTAACTATTCAAGGTATGTAATCCATATAAGAGAGCCTGATGCTCCGATGGTCATACCTTTTTTTATGTAGAAAATTGAGGTGGGATGATGCGTTGGTTTGTACAGACAAAAAAAGCCGATTTTTATGGAATTGGAGCAAAATTAAATATTGATCCTGTGCTTGTAAGGATTATGAGAAACAGAGATATTATAGAAGAGAATGACTACAAGGATTTTATGGACTGCAATATTGAAAAACTGTCATCGCCTTTGGAAATGAAGGATATGGATAAGGCAATTGCCATCATAAGAGAATCTATGCACAATCATGAGAAGATTCGAGTGATTGGAGATTATGATATTGACGGCGTGACATCGGGTTATATTTTGTGTGATGGACTTGAAAAAATGGGTGCAGATGTAGATTTTGATGTACCAGATAGAATTCTTGATGGATATGGTTTGAATCAGAGACTCGTTGAACAGGCGAAAGAAGATAAAGTTGATTTGATTGTGACTTGTGATAATGGAATTGCCGCATTTGACAGTATTGCCTATGGAAAATCGGTTGGTATGAAAATAGTTGTGACCGATCATCATGAGGTGAAGTATGAGACTATTGATGGTGAGAAGAAATATCTGATTCCAGAGGCGGATGCAGTTGTCGATGCAAAGCAGGAGGATTGCCCATATCCATTTAAGGAATTATGTGGGGCAGGCGTTGCCTATCAATTAATTCGTGAACTCAGTAAATATTACATTTCAGATAAAGAACAGAGAGAAGATTTTCTGAGGGATTATCTGGCATTTGCAGGAATTGGAACGATTGGTGATATTGTACCACTTCTGTCAGAGAATAGAACGATTGCAAAGAATGGACTAAGAGAGGTCAATCATACCAGAAACATAGGACTTCGTGCTTTGATTCAGGCAAATAATCTTCAGGGGAAAGAGATTAAGTCGTATCATATTGGATTTGTAATTGGTCCGTGTATCAATGCGAGTGGAAGATTAGAGACGGCATTTAAGGCATTTTCATTGTTTCGTGAAAAAGATGCGGCGAGAGCAGAGCTGTTGGCGAGAGAACTTACCGATTTAAATGAAGAGAGAAAGCAGATGACAGAGGACTATGTTGCCGAGGCTTTCCGAATCATTGATGGGGACGAGTATTATCAGAACAGTTCTTGTCTTGTTGTATATTTATCTGGATGCCATGAGAGTCTGGCGGGAATCATTGCAGGACGAATTCGACAAAAATATTATAAACCGGTGATTTGTCTCACAGATGGAGAAGAGATGTTAAAGGGCTCTGCGAGATCGATTGAGGGATATGATTTAAATGATGAACTGATAAAGGTAAATCAAAAATATAAAGAGACATACGGAGAAGATTTGATTGCAAAATTTGGCGGACATAAAATGGCAGCCGGATTATCCATTGAGCAGGAAAAGTTACAGGTATTCCGAGACAGGTTGAATGAGGCACATTCTCTGGATGAAGAAATTTATGATGAGAAAATTATGATTGATGTGCCAATGCCGTTTTCTTACATCACAAGAGATTTGATTGGACAATTTGATAAACTTGAACCATTTGGTGCACAGAATCCAAAACCGATTTTTGCAGAAAAGTGCCCGATTATAGAATCAGTCATTGTGAGAGGTGCAAATAGAAATGTACTTTCTATGAAATTGGTAAATGAGGATGGATACAGAATTACTGCCACTATGTTTATGAACAGTGAAGTTTTCTTTGAGGATATTGAAAAAAAATATGGAAAAGGAGAATTAGAAAAACTCTTAAAACGACAGAAAAATAAGATTGCGATGAAAATCTTATATTATCCGGTAATAAATGACTATACCGGAAATATTGAAGTTGTGATAAATAATTATGTGTGGTATAATTAATTGTTTGAAAAAACTATTTATTATAGCAAAAAGAACGAATTGAAAAATAGTGGTTGGAGGATAATATGAAACCGATTGAAGAGTATGTAAGAAGTATTAAGGATTTCCCAGAAGAGGGAATTATATTTAGAGATGTGACATCTGTCATTCAGAACCCAGATGGATTACATCTTGCGATTGACAAGTTGCAGGAAGAGATTAAAGACATTGATTTTGACGTGGTAGTAGGACCAGAATCAAGAGGATTTATCTTTGGTGTTCCAGTTGCCTACAATTTACATAAAGGATTTGTTCCAGTTCGTAAGAAAGGAAAACTTCCATGTGAGACAATTGAAGAAGAGTATGATTTAGAGTACGGTTCAGCAACAATTGAGATTCACAAAGATGCAATCAAACCAGGGCAGAAAGTTGTTATTGTAGATGACTTAATTGCAACAGGCGGCACAACAGAGGCGATGATTAAATTAATTGAGAGACTTGGCGGAGAAGTAGTAGCCATTGACTTCTTAATGGAATTAGAAGGATTAGAAGGCAGAAAAAAATTAGAAGGATATAATGTAAAATCAGTAATCAAATATCCGGGGAAATAAGTTATGTCATAAGGATTCCTTATGATACGGCGACATCTGAACAAAGTGAAGATGTTGTCAAGGAGAGACTTGTGATAATAAATGAGAAGAGGGTGCGGCTATGCTTGCGGAACGAACCTTTGCAGACATCGGTACTTAGCAACCGTATTTTGGTTGCCTATGTACCGTTATGTCGAAACAGAGCGAGAGCGTTTCGTGGAGCAAACATAGCTGTCCCCTCTTTGGCCTTCTCCCAACATTCTCCCTGCGGTCAAATGTCGCCATGTCCTAAGGAATCCTCTCGCAAGCGAGTTCCTTATTAGGATATATTGTATCTAATTTTATACATTGACGTCACATGAAAATATGCTATAATGCTAGAGGCGGATGGTATTCTAGGAAGAAACTATACCCAGTGATAAATATGTAATGATTCAGGAGATTATTTCTGAATGATAATTCCATGAAAATGAGACTTATATTGTTTAATACAAATGAGATTGAATAAACATAAAATGTTCCACCACATGTTAAGGAAGGTGATTTTATGAAAATTGGATTTATCGGTGCAGGAAAAGTTGGTTTTTCTTTGGGAAAATATTTCGTATGCAATGGAAAGCTGCTCAGCGGATACTATAGCAGAAATATTGAATCAGCGAAATCAGCAGCAGAATTTACGAACAGTAAATATTATCAAAATTTAGATGAGATTGTTAGAGAGAGTGATGTACTTTTTCTGACAGTACCAGATGGACAGATTGAGAACATTTGGAAATCTTTAAAACAATATTCGTTAACAAATAAAATTATTTGTCATTGTAGTGGTGCGTTACCTAGCACCGTCTTTTCCGGAATAGAAGAGCACAAGGCTTTTGGTTATTCCGTCCACCCATTGTATGCAGTTTGCGATAAATTGCAGTCGTATCGGGATTTATCAGAATCTTATTTTACAATTGAATATTCTGCCAGTCAATTTGCAGACAAGGCAAAAGAGTTGAAACAGATGTTTGAGGCGTTTGGGAATAAAGTGATATTAATCAATGCAGAACAGAAAGTGAAATATCACGCAGCGGCTGTATTTGCGAGTAATCTTGTGACCGGACTTTTATATAAAGCATCTACTCTTCTGCAAGAATGTGGCTTTGATGAAGATGACAGCAGAGAAGCTTTGATGCCGCTGTTTGTCGGAAATTGTGAAAATATTAAGGCATCGGGAATGATTGAGGCACTTACAGGTCCGGTAGAACGTGCAGATGATGCAACCGTTCAGAAACATTTAGATGCTTTATCGGGAGAATATCAGGCAATTTATAAGAATTTGTCTCGTGCATTGGTGGACATTGCAAAAGTGAAGAACCCTGACAGAGATTACTCTGCAGTGGAGGAGGATTTGAAGTAGTTTGACCTGCTGCAAAATTGTGCAGACAGGGGAATAGAAAAGAAGGAGATATAACTATGAAGAATACAGTTTTGACATTTAAAAAGGCAAAGGAAGACGGAACAAAGTTATCAATGCTCACAGCATATGATTATTCCACAGCATCATTAATCGATCAGGCAGGAATCAATGGAATTCTTGTTGGAGATTCTCTGGGAAATGTGATGCTTGGTTATGAAGACACTGTTTCAGTGACAATGGAAGATATGATTCACCACGGAGCAGCAGTTGCAAGAGGTGCGAAAAATGCAATGGTAGTAATTGATATGCCATTTATGTCTTACCAGACAAGTGTATATGACGCGGTTGTCAATGCAGGTCGTCTGATGAAAGAGGGACGTGCAAATGCAGTAAAACTTGAGGGCGGAGTGGAAGTAAAAGAACAAATTAAGGCAATCGTTGCAGCAGGAATTCCTGTCATGGCACATATCGGTCTTACACCACAGTCAATCAATGCCTTTGGCGGACACAGAGTTCAGGGTAAGACGGAAGCAGCAGCAAAGAAATTATTAGAAGATGCAAAAGCAGTCGAAGAGGCAGGAGCATTTGCAGTTGTGATTGAAGGTGTTCCGGCAGCACTTGCAAAAATTGTGACAGAGAGACTCAGTATCCCAACCATTGGAATTGGTGCTGGAAAAGACTGTGACGGACAGATACTTGTATATCAGGATATGCTTGGAATGTATTCTGATTTTACACCTAAATTTGTAAAGAAATTTGCAAATATCGGTGAGATTATGAAAGAGGCATTTAAGAGTTATATTGATGAAATCAATGCGGGAACATTTCCGGCAAAAGAGAATTGTTACACGATTGATGAGGATGTCATAGAGAAGTTGTATTAAGATAGTAAAATATAGATTCATAGGTATAAGAAAACAGGAGTGACCGGTTATATCTATGGAGCCAATCTTTGCAGATGTCGGTGCTTGCAGAGCAGATGCAACTAAAGTGCAAACTGTGTTCGCGGGCATCTGCATAGGTAATAAGGAATTTGCCTGCTGACGCAGATACCTTATTACTTATACCGCTACCTCGAAACAGGCAGAGAGCGTTTCGCATGATAGATATAACTGGTCGCTCCGTCATTTGATAGAATTCGGAGGATATTAAGATGATTTTAGAAAAAACAGTCAAAGGTGTCAGAGAACAGGTAAAAGAGTGGAAGAGACAGGGACTTACCGTAGGTCTTGTTCCAACTATGGGATATTTACATGAAGGTCATCAGAGCCTGATTAAGAGAGCAGTAGAAGAGAACGACAGAGTTGTTGTATCTGATTTTGTGAATCCAATTCAGTTTGGACCAACAGAGGATTTAGAGAGTTATCCGAGGGACCTTGATGCAGATTTTAAACTCTGCGAGGAGACAGGTGCAGCACTTTTATTTAACCCAGAAGTGGATGAGATGTATGTGGGTGATTTTGTGACATTTGTGGATATGGACGGAGTTACAAAAGAACTTTGTGGAAAGAGCAGACCAATTCATTTCAGAGGAGTGTGTACAGTAGTCAGCAAATTATTTAATATTGTGACACCGGACAAGGCATACTTTGGACAGAAAGATGCACAGCAGTTGGCAGTTATCAGACATATGGTAAGAGATTTAAATATGGATATTGAAATTGTTGGCTGTCCAATCATCCGTGAAGAAGATGGACTTGCAAAGAGTTCAAGAAATACTTATCTCTCAGCAGAAGAGAGAAAAGCAGCAGTGGTATTGAGCCGTGCGATTTTTAAAGGTCAGGAAATGGTAAAAGCAGGAGAGACAGACGGTGAGAAAGTTCTTCAGACAATGAAAGATATTATCAGTGAAGAACCACTTGCAAAGATTGACTATGTAGAGATGGTTGCATGGGATTCGATTGAAGTACATCACAGCGTTGACCAGTCGGTACTTGTTGCTATGGCTGTATATATTGGAAAGACAAGACTGATTGATAATTTTATATTTGAGAAGTAATTGATGAAGAACAAGGTGTTTCTGTGTATGATAGGCACGGAAACGTAAATGAAGATTAGAGAATGAAATTAAGGAGAACACGATGAATCTTACGATGTTAAAAGGAAAAATACACCGTGCCACTGTAAAACAGGCGGAATTGCAGTATGTTGGAAGTATAACGATTGATGAAGACCTTATGGATGCGGCTGGTATCTTAGAGTATGAGCAGGTTCAGATTGTAGATGTTGAGAACGGAAGTAGATTTGAGACTTATGTCATTGCCGGCGAAAGAGGCAGCGGAATGATTTGTTTAAATGGAGCAGCAGCAAGAATGGTCTGTGTGGGCGATAAAGTTATCATCATGTGTTACGCACAGATGACACCGGAAGAAGTGAAGGAAAATGCTCCTAAGGTTGTGTTTGTAGACGAAAACAACAAAATCAGCAGAATTACAAGATATGAAAAACATGGTCTTTTGAAGGATATGGAATAAGTCAGAGGAAAAAGACGAGAAAAGAAACATGTAAGTCTCTGTTTCTATGCGTATGATAGATAAATAGTGATAGATTTTATATAAAGAAAACGGAGGGAATGTCTATGTTACAGGGAAAGACAGTTGTTCTTGGAGTGACAGGAAGTATTGCGGCATATAAGATTGCAAATTTGGCGAGTGCACTTGTAAAGTTACATGCAGATGTACATGTGCTGATGACTGAAAATGCGACAAATTTTATCAATCCAATTACATTTGAGACACTCACGCATAATAAATGTATTGTTGATACATTTGACCGTAATTTTCAGTATAATGTGGAGCATGTATCGTTAGCTGATAAAGCAGATGTCATGCTTGTAGCACCAGCCTCAGCAAATATCATTGCAAAGATGGCACATGGTATTGCAGATGATATGCTCAGTACCACATATCTTGCAATGAGATGTCCAGTAATTGTGGCACCAGCGATGAATGTCAACATGTATAATAATCCAATTGTTCAGGATAACATACAGACACTGAAACATTATGGAAAAATCGTGATAGAGCCTGCAGAAGGGTATCTTGCCTGTGGCTATACCGGTAAGGGAAAGATGCCGGAACCAGAAGATTTGCTTGAATACATTATCAAAGAGGTTGCTTATGAGAAAGATTTAAAAGGCAAAAAGATTCTTGTGACAGCAGGCCCTACAAGAGAAAAAATTGACCCGGTCAGATTTATTTCCAATCATTCTACAGGAAAGATGGGCTATGCAATTGCAAAGCAGGCAATGCTTCGCGGCGCAGAAGTAACTTTAGTCAGTGGACCGGTGAATATAAAAAAGCCAAACTTTGTAAACATCATCGATGTCGTTTCAGCAGAAGATATGTTTCAGGCAGTGAAAACGAATTATGAGAATCAGGATATTATCATAAAGACAGCAGCCGTTGCCGATTATACACCTGCAAATTATGTTGATGAGAAGATTAAGAAAAAAGACAATGACAGTGATTTAAGTATTGAGCTCCAGAGGACAACAGATATTTTAAACTGGCTCGGACATCATAAGAGAGAAGGTCAGATTATCTGCGGCTTTTCAATGGAAACACAAAATATGCTTGAAAATTCAAAAAAGAAGTTAGAGAAGAAAAATGCAGATATGATAGCTGCAAATTCGCTCAAAGACACAGGTTCCGGATTTGGAACAGACACCAATCATCTGGTACTCATCAAAAGAGATGAGATTATCGACTTGCCACTGATGACAAAAGTGGAGGCGGCAGACAGACTACTTAGTGAGTTAATGGGGTCCTAATGGGGTCTTAATGGGGTCAGACCCCGTAGAGACAACTAACTAAAGTTAGTCTATTCTATGGGGTCTGACCCCCATTTTATAGCGGAAAGGAAAAGATATGTTATTTACAATAGATATTGGAAACTCAAATATTGTCATTGCGCTGATGAAGAATAAAGATGAAATTACGTTTATGGCGAGAACAAAAACAATAAAAAATGGAGACGAAGAATACTATTATCGCACAATCAGCAAAATATTTGATGAAAATAACATCAATGCAGACGAGATTGAAGGTGCCATTCTCTCGTCAGTAGTTCCTGAAATTACGCAGGCTGTTGCAAAGGCAGCAGGGGAAATTGCAGATACAGACACGATAGTGGTGACATATCAGTCAGAGACAGGGATTACGATTTGTACGGATAATCCTGAAAAGGTTGGAAATGATTTGATTGTAGATGCAGTGTGTGGCATCAATGAATATGAAGGCGATTTGATTATTTTTGATATGGGAACAGCGACAACCTGTTCTGTAATTGACAGAGAAAGAAATTATCTCGGAACGATTATTATTCCGGGAATGGCAATTTCGGCACAGGCATTATCAAGCAAGGCCTCGCAGCTCCCTAAAATCCAATTTAAGGCGCCAAAACACCTGATAGGCAGAAATACTGTGGAGAGTATGCAATCAGGGCTTATTTACGCCAATGCCGCTATGATAGATGGCTTGGTACAGAGAATCGAAAAAGAAACTGGCAGAGAGGCAACCGTGCTTGCAACAGGTGGGATTGCAAGTATTGTTGTACCTCACTGCCAGAAAAAAATCACTTACGATCCGGATATTCTGACAAAGGGATTGTGGTATATTTACCAGAATGAGCACAAGAACTGACGATGGTTCGCTGTGATTTTGTAGAAAATTAAGGATGAATCTCAAACTTATTTGTGGTTCGGAATCAATTTGGGTGGTTTATAGAATATTTTGCAGCAATTCTTCTGGAATTGCCAGATTTCCGTAGCCGGTTCCCATATAAAGTCCCGGCTTTGCATCACCGTGGAAATCGGAACCACCTGTAATAAATAAATTATATTTCTCAGCAAGGAGGCGGATTTTTTCTTCGTCTCCTTCTTTATTTTTGCTGTAAATTGCCTCGATACCCATCAATCCGGCATCTTTTAGAAGTGCAGTAAGCTCATCAAGTTTTGCATCGGATAATTTGTTATAGAGAACAGGATGTGCCATGACGGGTTTTCCATTGGCAGATAAGATGAGTTTGACCGCTTCTGTCACGGGAACCTTTACACGAGGAATATAGCATGGACAATCTGGATTTAAATACTTCTCAAACGCCTCGTCATTGTCTTTTGTGTAGCCAAGTTCTGTGAAAAGAATGGCATAATGTGCTCTTGTAATGACATTTACTCCAGAAAAACGTGCAGCAATGCGCTCATCTGTAATATCAAATCCCATTTCCTGCATTTTGGTCAACATTTTTTTGTTACGATTTAGTCTCTGATTGGCATATTCCTGAACTCTGGATACAAAGTCAGCATTTTTATAATCAATATTTAAACCAAGAATATGAATATCAATTCCTTTATATTCAGCGGAAATTTCGATACCGGGAATGACGGTGACCGAAGAATTTTTGGCAGCCGAGAGAGCTTCTGGAATTCCTGCAACGGTGTCGTGGTCTGTCAGTGCAAATGCCTTTAATCCAATTTTCTTAGCAGTATCAACAAGTTCCGCTGGTGTCAGAGAGCCATCTGAAATATTTGAGTGAACATGTAAATCAATAAATCCCATAATAAAATCCTCCTAAGAGGGGGTCAGACCCCAGAGAGGAGACTAACTTTAGTTAGTCAAGACTCTGGGGTCTGACCCCCTTAGTTTTTTAGTTATCATCTTCTGTTGTATCAGCCTCGTAAGTAGTACGTTTTCTTGCCATCTCATCGCTTGCAAGGTACTCATCGTAAGTAGTAATTTTGTCGATTAATTTTCCATTTACGATTTCCATGATACGGTTTGCTGTTGTCTGAACAAACTGGTGGTCATGGGAAGCAAATAATTCAACACCAGGGAATTTAATCAGTCCGTTATTGAGTGCTGTGATAGATTCCATATCTAAGTGGTTTGTTGGCTCATCAAGGATGAGAACATTTGCACCGGAAATCATCATCTTAGAGAGCAAGCAGCGGACTTTTTCTCCTCCGGATAATACTTTTACTTTCTTTACACCGTCATCACCGGCAAATAACATTCTTCCGAGGAATCCACGAACATAAGTTGCGTCCTTAATCTCAGAATATCCTGTGAGCCAGTCAACGATTGTGTAGTCATTGTCAAATTCCTTTGTGTTGTCCTTAGGGAAGTAAGTCTGAGTTGTTGTAACACCCCATTTGTAAGTTCCCTCGTCTGGCTCTAATTCGCCAACTAAAATCTTGAACAATGTTGTCTTTGCGATTTCGTTTGAACCAACAAAAGCAATCTTATCTTCACGTCCAACGATGAAAGAGATGTCATCGAGAACCTTAATTCCGTCTACTGTCTTTGATAAATGTTCCACAGTGAGAACCTCGTTACCAATCTCGCGGTTTGGTCTGAAGTCGATGTATGGGTATTTTCTGCTAGATGGCTTGATGTCATCGAGCTCAATTTTTTCAAGGGCACGTTTTCTTGATGTCGCCTGTTTTGATTTAGAGGCATTTGCAGAGAATCTCTGGATGAATTCCTGTAACTCCTTGATTTTCTCCTCTTTCTTCTTATTTGCCTCCTTCATCTGTTTTACAAGCAACTGACTTGATTCATACCAGAAATCATAGTTACCTGCATATAACTGAATCTTGCCGTAGTCAATATCAGCAATCTGTGTGCAGACCTTATTTAAAAAATAACGGTAATGGGAAACTACGATAACAGTGTTGTCAAAGTTGATTAAGAATTCCTCTAACCATGCGATTGCATCTAAGTCCAAATGGTTGGTAGGCTCATCGAGGAGGAGAATGTCTGGATTACCAAATAATGCCTTTGCAAGCAGAACTTTCACTTTCTCGCTGCCGCGGAGCTCGCTCATCTGTTTGTAATGTAAATCCGTATCAATACCAAGACCATTTAAGAGAGAGGCGGCATCGGATTCAGCCTCCCAGCCGTTTAAATCTGCGAATTCTTCCTCTAATTTGGCAGCTACGATACCGTCTTCCTCAGTGAAATCCGCTTTGCTGTAGATAGCATCTTTTTCTTTCATAATCTGGTAAAGTCTCTCGTTACCCATGATAACGGTGTCGAGAACCTGATAGTCATCATATTTAAAGTGGTCCTGCTCTAAGAAAGAAAGTCTCTGTCCGGGAGTGATGACAATATCACCATTTGTAGAATCAATCTGTCCAGATAAAATCTTTAAAAATGTAGATTTACCGGCACCATTTGCACCGATTAATCCATAACAGTTACCTTCTGTAAATTTTATGTTAACATCCTCAAACAAGGCTTTCTTACCTAATCTGAGTGTTATGTTGTTTGCACTAATCATAAAAATAATCCTTTCCTTAATAATATATCTTTTTTCGAATAATTACATTGTACAAGAAATACATTTTTTTTCAAGTAGAAAATGTAAAATAACTGCCTAGACCTTGTTAAATATGCGAATCTGGGATATAATGTACCTAATTATGATAGTTACGAAAGAACTTATTATACATAAATAAAATAAAGGATGATGGATATGGCAAATAAGAAAGAACTGAAGTATAAAATTAAACCAGGAAATCCGATGATGTTGGGTGCCAACAAGACAAATGAGGGAATTAATTTTTCGTTGATGTTAGGAGCGAAGGATGAAAAACCGTGTTCTCTGATTTTATATGAAAAAGGCACGAAGAAGGTAAAAGCAGAGATTACATTTACAAGTGACATGTGGTATGGAAATATTTGTACCATGTGTCTTTCGGGAATGAATCCGGGAGACTTTGATTACAATTACAGAGTGGGGAATAAGATTATTACTGACCCCTATGCAACCATTATCAATGGTGCAGCTAATTTTGGCGAGAATGATAAGACGAAGAAAACAAGTGGAGTTTATGTAGATAAGTTTAAGTGGGAAGATGACAGGAAACCGATGCATCCATTTGAAGATTCTATTATTTACAGACTGAATGTCAGGGGATTTACAATGGACCGCTATTCCAAAGTGAAGAAAAAGGGAACATTTCTTGGAATTACAGAGAAGATTGACTATCTGAAAGAACTTGGAATTACGATGGTAGAGCTGATGCCTGCCTATGAATTCAATGAAAATGATGGAATGAAGAAAGGCAAGGTAAATTTCTGGGGCTATACCTCAGCAGATTATCTCATGCCAAAGGTTGCATATTCTTGGAAAAAAGATGCCAAAGGTGCAATCAATGAATTTAAGACAATGGTGAAAAAACTTCATGACAATGATATTGAAGTGTGTATGGAGTTTTCATTCCGAGAAGGAATTTCTCCAGCGTATATGATTGATTGTTTCAGATACTGGGTGATTCACTATCACATTGATGGTATTCACTGCAATATGAGTGACGATATTAGAGGAGCAGTCAGTGCAGACCCATATTTGTCGAACACCAAGATTATCAGTTACGGTTTCGACCATCCAAACTATGCTGCCAATAAGAATCTCGGTGAGTATAATGATGTATTTATGAATATTACCAGAAAATTCCTAAAAGGTGATGAGGGAATGACGGGAGACATGGCATTTCGTGTCAGATACAACAAAGAATTTGCAACTCCGGTTAACTTTGTTGCGACAAATAATACATTTACCATGATGGATATGGTTTCTTATTCAACCAAGCATAATGACGACAATGGAGAGCATGGCAGAGATGGAAGAGATGATAATTATAGCTGGAACTGTGGAATTGAAGGCAGCAGTAAGAGCAAAAAAGTAAAAGAATTTCGTATCAGGCAGGTAAAGAATTCATTTGCCATGCTGCTTCTGTCACAGGGAGCACCGTTGATTTATGCGGGTGATGAATTTGGAAATTCAGCAGGTGGAAATAATAATCCTTATTGTCAGGATAATGAAGTGTCTTACGTAAATTGGAATAATAAAAAGAAGTACAGAGAAATTTTTGACTTTGTAAAGTTTTTAATTCAATTTCGAAAAGAACATGCAATGCTGCATTTGAAAAATATGCCTAAAACAAATGATTTCCGTTCAATCGGAACACCGGAGATGTCCTATCACTCAGACAGAACATGGGCATTGAATACCGATTTGTTTACCAGACATTTTGCTTATATGCTGAATGGCTCGTACAACAAAATTTATCATAAACGAGAAGATGAAAGTTTATACATTGCATTTAATATGTATTGGGAGGAGAGCAAGTTTGGAGTTCCGACAGCAGGAAAGGGAAAGGACTGGAAACTTGTATTCTGTACCGATGAGAAAGACAAGGTTCTGCTCGATTCAAAAAATGTAAAACATTCGAGGACACTCATTCTTCCACAAAGGTCCGTTGCAGTATTAATGAGTGAAGATATGGAAGAGGAAGAAGTGAAAAAAAAAAAAAAAAAAAAAGAAGTATCGGA
>ONXS01000024.1 GCA_900321855.1 uncultured Eubacteriales bacterium
TCTCCGGCTGACTTCCGTATGGCTGGTAGCTTGAAGTGCTCTCCGGCTGACTTCCATATGGCTGGTAGCTTGAGGTACTCTCCGGCTGACTTCCGTATGGCTGGTAGCCTGATGTGTTTCCTGACTGATTTCCGTATGGCTGATATGCAGATGTCGATGTAGTTGTTGTCTGTGTAATTTCATTTCCACATTTTCCACACATAACATCATAATCCTGCAATTCATTTCCACAATGCGGACATATTTTCATAATCTCTTTTCCTCCAAAGGTAGTATTTACTGAATTATTTCTTCATAGTCTAAAAGTTTCCACTCAGACTGACTGTCGAATGTCGCAAGATAAACAGTGATGATGTCTTTATCCTCTTTATCTCCTCCTGATATTTTTCGATCAGCCGTTACTTTTACAACTTTTGCAATTTCTTCTTCCTGAAAATAATCCTCTAATGTCGGTACTTCTTTATTCTTACCAGCGAACAACTGATACATATGCTGCTTTGCATTACTGAGAACTGTCTTCTTCTCTTCACCAGCGAGATTTTTGATTGTTCTGATTTCTGTTGTTACTTTATAATCTTCACCATAAGTCTCTTTCAACAAATTTGCAGTTCTAATTTGCTCTGCTGCAAATGCCGGTCTTGCAAACTGTGATTTCATATCGCTAAGTTTAAAACAACTAATCTCATCCATCTTATCTATATCAACGGTAAGCATTGCTTCTGCTGTTGTCTGAACTGCTTTCTTATATGGCTTTTTCTGCATATCTTTTACCCACGGTGCTCCGTAGTAAACTGCAGCTACAACAATAAGGATTGCCAGCAATATCTTGATAAAACCGCCCATAGATGCACTTCTTCGCTCTTTTTTTATCATTTTATTCGTTGTTCTTACTGTATCTAATTTCTGATTATAATCCGAGTATTTCCCTGCCTCATTTGATGTATAAGTTGGTTTGCTGTTTGGCTCTTCCATTCCAATATCGCCTGAAAATGTGCTTGGTGCATCTCCGCTATATGGATTATACCCACTTGAACTTCCTCCGGAAGACTGACCTCCGCCATACGCATTATAGCCACTTGAACTTCCTCCGGAAGACTGACCTCCGCCATACGCATTATAGCCACTTGAACTTCCTCCAGAAGGCTGACCTCCGCCGTAAGCATTATAGCCACTTGAACTTCCTCCGGAAGGCTGGCCTCCGCCGTAAGCATTATAGCCACTTGAACTTCCTCCGGAAGACTGACCTCCGCCGTAAGCATTATAGCTACTTGAACTTCCTGACTGTGTAGTTCCGTAAGAGCCTGATGCCCCATAACTAGAAGATCCATAACTTGATGATACGGAATTACCTCCACCATACGCATTATAACCGCTGCTTGTACTTGCCGATGTGTTTGCATGCGATGTACTTGGCATTAATTCTTTTCCACATCTTGGACACATCGAATCAAATTCATCTACTTCCATTCCACAATACGGACAATTCGTCATATCACTATCCTCCATTTCTTAAAAATATCAATTATTTTTTATAATATACCATAAGAATCATGGTTTTACAACAAATATGAATACAAATTGAAATAATTGTAAACTTTCTTTTAATGTCACAAAAGACATATTTCCTAATATTTTTCGTTCAGACTGGAATGGAATCTCTGAGACACAGCGTACCAAATCCCTGTTTTTTTGACGGAACACTTTCTCCTCTGAGGCTTTTGGCTCCTCTTATCACATAACTTTTTAGTTTCTGTCCATAAAGATACCTGTCATTTCCATGAATAATCCCCCACTCCATCAAAAGTGCAGCACTTCCTGTTACAAATGGGGTTGCCATAGATGTACCTGTACGCGTAGTCAGCCCACCTGTTGTCGCTGCTGAAATAATATTGACAGCAGGCGCAAGAATATCCGGCTTTATCTGTTCTGTCAGTCTGGTAAATCCTCTGCCTGAAAAATCTGCAAATGACATGGTTTCTGAATTATATCCGCCAACCGTAATTGCCATACTGCTCGTAGAAGGTATCGTCAGTGTATTATCCGGATTTGGCTCTGTAAATCTCGTGTTCTCATTTAATTCAATCTGGTCTGGCAGCCACAAATCAATTCGTCCACTAATAACATTCACAGCCCTGATTTCAAAATTCCATATTCCGGATGTCAAATATCTCTCATCCGACAAAAACGGAATCATTTCAAAATAAATTTCCTGAAATCGGCTATAAGGAGACGGTTCTCCATAATACACGAGCAGTCTATTGTTTCCAAGTGTTGTGTTTAACACACCTGACCGGTTATTGATACGCACTCCATTCTGGCTTCCGGGAGCATAGACTGTAATTTCAAATTCATCTTCATAAGTTTTCCATAACTGGACATTCAGACTTCGCTCATAATTTCCCACACTAAGACCAATCCTCTTAACCTCCCCATTTTTTAATATTTGCAGTGCATGCCCTGCGGAATTCCCCTCATTTCCAGCACCGATACAAATGCTCATTTTCCACAGATTAGCAATATTATCAATATACGTCTCCAACAGGGAAGTTCCATCATGAGAACCATATGAATTTCCAATACTGATATTCATGGCAACTGGCATGCGATATTTGAGTGCGGTTCGGTAAACATAATCAATTGCCATCATCAGTTCCGTAGTCCTCGGAAATCCATTGTCAGAAAACGTATCTAGTTTCACAACAATCAGGTTCGACTGTGTTGCGATTCCCAGATTATTATTTTTGTTCTCTGCAAAATTTCCCGCCAT
Source organism: uncultured Eubacteriales bacterium (assembly GCA_900321855.1). GTDB lineage: Bacteria > Bacillota > Clostridia > Lachnospirales > Lachnospiraceae > Bovifimicola. The sequence continues at coordinate 2,768 of ONXS01000024.1, forward strand.
AATTCCTGCCACATGCGTTCCATGACCAGATACATCATTTCCAGGGATATTGTTTGAAAATGGTCGAACCGGAAAATTACTCTGATTTTCATATTCTGATATGATTTCATTTAACTGATTTGCATCATATACACTTCCCTTCGGATACCCCTCTGGTGGTGTTCCATTGATTGTCTGATCCCATAATTCCAAAATCCTTGTCGTACCATCCTGATTTCGAAACACAGAATTAAAAATATCAATTCCACTGTCAATCAGTGCGCAGATGACTCCTTCGCCATATAATTTTTTTCCCGGAAATCCCTCTGTCCGAACGGAATTGATACAGGAATTTCGTATCGCCTCAACAGCATTAATGTATAATTTTTTTGGCATTTCAACATATATGATTTCCGAAAAAGATGACAACTCATTTAACACTGATTCCGGCAAATTCAAAATAGCATAATTTCCAACGAGAATTGTAACTCTGACTCCATATTCGATTAAATAATCAATATTGCCTGTATACCGCACAATGACGTCCCATCGTTTTGTATCTGAATTATATCCAACTTCAAGTGCATCACTCTGCGCTCGCTCTGCCTCACTGATATTTAAAGACAAATTTAACATTGCCTCATATTTCTGACTCTCCATCCATACTCCAAAATTTATATTTTTTAATTATTATATTGTTGAAATAATGATTCATTCATGATAAGTTAGATAACTGTAACAATATCGATTAAGGAGGATGTTTATGGAACAAACTACTGATATAAAACACATGTCCCTTTTTAAACTTGGATGGCCTATTTTTGTTCAGGCACTTTTATCCATGTGTCTGGGCTATATTGATACGCTGATGATTAGCAGGTATTCTGAATCTGCTGTGGGCGGAATTGGAAATGCAAATCAGATTGGTGGCTTTCTGACATTAGCTTTTACCATTATTTCTAGTGCAACCGGAATTATTACTGCACAATATCTTGGCGCAAAAATGAAAGATAAACTAAATCAGATTTATACGATTTCAATGGCATTTAATCTGATTCTGAGCCTGATAATCAGTGCGCTGATTCTCATATTTCATACAAATCTGTTTCATTTTATGAAAGTTCAGAAATCCATGATTGAAGATGCCTCTTCTTACATAAGTATTGTGGGTGGATTTATCTTTTTAGAAGCTATATTTGATATTTTTTCACAGATTTTTCGAAGTAATGGAAAAACTAAGATTGGTATGGTAATTTCCATCATTATGAATGTGGTTAACATCATTGGAAATTACACATTCCTGTACGGACCTCTCAAATACCTGAATCTCGGTGTAAAAGGCGTTGCTCTGTCAACTACAGTCAGCAGACTAATTGCTGTAGTCATTGCAATGATTTATTTTCATAAAAAGATTGAAGGTTCTATCCGCTTTAAATACCTGTTTCCATTTAACTTTGAGATTTTCAAACAACTTCTCATGATTGGCCTCCCAACAGCAGGAGAAAATATTTCTTATAATATTGCACAATTAATCTTGCTGATGTTTGTAAATACACTTTCTGTAACTGCTGTTAATACCAGAATTTATGCAAATATTCTCGGTAATTTTTCATATCTGTTCTCCATCTCAGCAGCTATGGCAACAGCAATTGTAGTCGGTCACTTAGTTGGTGCCGGCGAGAACGATACTGCTTATCAGAAAGTTCTCGACACATTAAAAAAAGCTATGATTATTTCTATTATCATAGCTGTCATAAATTACTTTATTGCACCTGTTACATTCGGAATCTTTTCCAATAACAATCAGGCTGTCATGATACTCGGTCAGAAAATCATGTTCATTTGTATTTTTCTTGAAATAGGAAGATGTACCAATCTGGTTGTGATTAACAGTATGAAGGCTGCCGGTGACATTCGCTTTCCTACATTTCTCGGAATGGCTTCTATGTGGGGCATCTCTGTATTGTTCGGTTACATCTTTGGCATCCACATGGGCTACGGACTTGAGGGCATCTGGGTCGCAATGGCTCTAGACGAAATTGTGCGTGGCATCATCGTATTTATTCGCTGGATACGCGGCTCATGGCGTGGAAAGAAAATTGTATAGACTTTTATCGTTGAATGGACAACGGCAACAACAGACCATTTTCTTCTAATAACTGCTGATTCGTAAGTATATTTCTAGTGGCATCCACTGCTTTGATTTGTCCCTGAGATACAAGTACACATTTTGTACAGGTGTCCAGAATAAAATCAAGGTCGTGGCTTGCCACTATTTTTGTACAATTGAGCGTATTTAATGTATCGATAAATATTTTTCGGTTCTTTGGGTCTAATCCCACCGTTGGCTCATCAAAGATAATTGTCTTTGGATTCATCACCAATACCGTGGCAATCGATACCAGTTTTTTCTCTCCACCAGAGAGATGATAGATGGATTTATCTCTCAAATGCGGTATATTCAGAGACTCCAATGTCCCAATCGCAAGCTTTCTTGCATCTTCTTTTGAATAGCCAAAATTTAACGGCGCAAATTCGACATCCTCTAAAACGGTTGGCATAAAAAGCTGGGCATCTGAATCCTGAAACACGTAACCAATCTGTTTTCGAATCTGCGTGAGATTCTTTTTGCACACGCTTGTGTGCTCTACTTCTATTTTTCCACCATTTACATACTCTATCCCCACAAGTAACTTTAAAAGTGTGGATTTTCCGACACCATTGGCGCCAATAATCCCCACACTCTCCCCATCTTTTATCTCTAAATTCACATCTTTTAAAATCTCTCTATCTCCATGATAAGAAAAATAAACGTGTTCTATATTTATCATATTTTCCTCTCTTTACAAAGTCTATTTGCTAAACGATATTAGTTTCAACAGTATTTGCCCGATGACTTCAAATACAGGAAGAAAACGAATCGTCACAATCACTCCAACACAAACAACCAAATAACCGATGTCTTTTCCGCGTATTTTTACCCTATAATTATAATAGGTATCAATATCAAATCCCCTAAGTTCCATGCTCTGATATACTGTGTTTGCCCTCGCAATACTTCGGATAATCATGCTGCCAATCATACTTCCCCACGCTCGGAACGAAACGCCTTTTTCACGGGGTGCTCTCATGCTGTATGCCAGCCAGATTCTCTGAGTTTCTTTTAAAAATACAACAATATAGCGATAAATCAGCAAAATTACGGTAATCAAAAGATTTGGAACATGAAGTTGTCTGAGTGCCATACACATTTTTTCAATCCCCGTTGTAATAATAAAAAAATACGAGGCTGTGATTGCAAAACATCCTTTTAAAATCAATGTAAACATGGAAATCATTCCAAACGAAACCGGAATATTTCCAAGCCAAAACGCAAATTGCCTGTCCAAAAATGGATTGACAGCTCCTATAATCAGCACAAGCGTAAATACTATTTTGAGTCGTTTCCAGAGTCTCCTGACAGAAAGCTCCCCGACATATTTTATCATTACCAGATAAACGCTCATATAAATACAAGTTTTATAATCATACTTTGAAATAGAAGAAAGCAATAAAAGATACAAAAGGGTTACGAGAAGTTTAAAAAGAGGATGAATGTCGTTTAAAAAATTCCCTCTCTTCGCCTCGTAATCTAACTTATGTACTTCTTTTATTGCTTCTTCAATTCTGCTCATAATCTTTATCTCTTAATTCTGATTTTTCTTCTTTAATAATTTTACAACATTTCCAACAGCAATCATACAGATGACCACAATCGCACAGCCTGCAACACCAGAAAATGCAGCCCCCGCATCCGAATCCGCTCCTTTGAGATTGTAATCTTCAAAAATAGCTGTCTTATTCTGAATCTTCTGATTGCTTTTATAAATCTTCTGCTCATTCTCTTCTAATTCTGTATTTCCGGTCATCTTTTCAATCGACCATTCCAGACCATCCGGATGAGAAGATGCAAAGAGCGAAAGTCCTCCTGCTATCACAACAATCATCACACCAGTAATGGCAAGAACTTTTTTCTTGGACATTCGATTCTTTTTCTCTATATCTCTCGAACAATATAACATCTCTGCCCTTGTCTCATAAATAAAGGTCAAAATTGCAAAGGTAATCAGTCCCTCTCCCAATCCGATTGCCAAATGAATTGGCATCATCAAGAACAAAAACGAGCGAAATGGAAGTTCTGTAATATTCGATAACAACGTTTCAATTGTCACACAAAATGCTCCAAGTTCCAGTGTGAGAATTGCTCCGCCAATCGTATAAAGTGCAATTTTTCTCTTACTAAAACCTTTTTTCATAATGAGCTGCCATAACACGCCTCCCAAAAAGCATCCAAAAAATGACATATTAAAAATATTTGCTCCGAGTGCCAATAGTCCTCCATCTGCGAAAAACAGGCATTGTATCAGTAAAACGCCTATCATCGTAATAAATGAGGCATAAGGACCAAGTAACGCAGAGAGTAAAATTCCTCCGCAGAGATGACCGGAAGACCCCGTACCAGGGATGGTAAAATTCATCATCTGCACCGCAAACACCAGTGCTCCCATCACTCCCATTGTTGGAATCTTTGCCTTTAATTCTTCATCATGTTTCAATTTGTAAATGGAATATGCTCCGACTCCCGCACTGACTGCGTAAAGAGCACCTCCCACTGCCGGACTTACCAGCGCATCTGCCATATGCATTGCTTTCGTTCCTCCCAGTTCATTTATTAATAAGCGAAATTATTCATACTTCCGGTTCTATATCCCTGTAAATCCAGCGTGATATAGGTAAAACCATATTTTTTAAATTCAGAAACAAGTTTGCTGCGTATTTCCTCTGCTGCAAGTTTCTCAATTTCTGAAGGAGCCACTTCAATTCTTGCAAGGTCTTCTCCGTGAATACGAACTCTGACCTGACGAAGTCCCAAATCAAGAAGTAGCTGTTCCGCCTTGTCGACCATACCCAGTTTTTCTTCCGTAATCGTCTCTCCATATACAAAACGGCTTGAAAGACATGCAAAAGACTGCTTATCCCATGTAGGTAAATCAAGTTCTTTTGACAATTCTCGGATGTCATCTTTTGTGAGTTTTGCAAATCTCAGCGGACTCTTGACATCTAGTTCTGCAATCGCCTGAAGTCCTGGTCTGTAATCACCATTGTCGTCCATATTCGAACCCTCTACAATATAATCCACACCCTGTTCTTTTGCAACCTGAATCATCTTCTCAAACAACTCTTTTTTGCAGAGATAACAGCGGTTTTTCGGATTGTGGCTAAATCCTTCAATCTGTAATTCTTCACTTTCTACAAGGATATGTCTGATATTTTCTTTTTTGCAAAACTCCACTGCCTCATTTAATTCTCTCTTTGGAAAGGAACAGGACATCGCTGTCACTGCAATCGCCTTGTCTCCAAGCACCTGTTTTGCTTTTTTCAATAAAAATGTAGAGTCAACTCCGGAAGAAAATGCCACTGCCACACTTCCAAGCGATAATAAATAATCTTCTAATGCCTTTTCTTTTTCTTTTACGTTCATTTTTTTCAAACCTCTCTATTTTCTCATATTCCATCATCACCAAAAACAACTTCACTGGCAATCAAACAACTAAGCTTGCCAATTCTCACTTTAGACAGAGAATACTCAATGTTCTGTCTCTATTTCTCTGAGTTTCCAAAAACCGCGAGTTTATTTATCTGATTCGAAATATAACCTGCGCCATATCCATTGTCAATATTTACAACCGATACTCCATTTCCACAAGAGTTAATCATGCTGAGAAGTGCAGCAAGTCCTTCAAAACTGGCTCCATATCCTACCGATGTCGGAACTGCAATGACCGGAACTTTAACAAGGCCTGCCACAACCGTTGCCAGTGCTCCTTCCATTCCTGCTATGGCAACTACGACATTGGCTCTGTCTAATCTTCCCTGCTGGGAAAGAATTCTGTGAATTCCTGCAACTCCGACATCATAGATTCGGTCAACCTTATTTCCAAAAAATTCTGCTGTCTGGGCTGCCTCTTCTGCCACTTTAATGTCAGCCGTTCCTCCCGTACAGATTGCAATATTTCCAATCAGCTCTTTTTTCTTCTCCACTTTCAAGATTCCAGACAGTTCATCGTATTCTAAATAATCAATTTCATCTTTTAATAACTCGTACTGATGCTTTGAGGCTCTTGTCCCCAGCACTTCTCCGTTTTTTTCCAAAATACTCTTGTAAATCTTTACAAGAAATTCATCTGCTTTTCCCTGACAAAACACAACTTCTGCTTCTCCAGAGCGCTGTTTTCTGTCGTGATCGATTTTTGCAAAACCTAAATCTTCATATTTTTCATTTCTCTGATTTTCCATATCATCTGGCCTTTCATCAGAATCTTATTAGTCGAATTCTTCAAGATTATAAATCTTTTTCATCGGAATCTCATGTTCCTGTGCAGCTTTCTTTACACTCTCATATTCCGGATAAATATATTCTTTGTCCTGAAAAATTACTTTTTTTGCCTCTATTTTACCATATTTTGTATCTACCACAATCTTTTCACGCTCAAGCTTTGTTCTGTGTTCATAGCGATAGCGAATTCCGATTGTCGTTGTCTCACTGTAAATAATTGCCTTTAATTTGTCACAGTCCTCTTTGTTGCAAGTCACAGTCAAAAGATACGCCGGACGATTTTTTTTCATAAAAATCGGAGTGTAAAACGCATCTAATGCCCCTGCTGCAAATAACTGTTCCATCGTGTAACCAAGAATCTCTCCTGTTGTGTCGTCAATATTTGTCTCCATGACCACAAAATCTTCACTGTTGTCCTGTGTCTCAATCAGACTGACCTTCAAAACATTTGGAATCCTCAAATTCTTAGTTCCTGCACCATATGCCACTTTTTTTACATTTCCCGCCGGCATCAGTTCAAAACTTTCTGCAAGCTCTGCGATAATCGCCGCACCAGTCGGTGTGACAAGCTCCGTATCAATATCAATCTGTCTCGAAATAACTCCGGAACTTGCAAATATCTCACTTGTTGCCGGAACCGGAACCGCCATCATGCCGTGTGCACAGTGAATAAAGCCATGTCCATCATTTACCACTGACGAGACAATTCTGTCCGGCTTTATCTTATCAATCAAGATTGCTGTGCCAATAATATCAACAATCGAATCAATCGCTCCCACCTCATGAAAATGAACTTCTTCGAGCGGTTTCCCATGCACCTTGCTCTCTGCCTGTGCAACTCGCATAAAAATTCTCTTTGATAAATCCTTTACTGAATTACTTAACAGACTGTGGTCAATAATCTCATTCACATCCTGAAGATTTCTGTGAATATGATTATGAGTATGTCCTTCTTCGTGACTGTGCTCATGGCTGTGTGTATGCTCTTCTCCGTGACTGTGTTCATGACCGTGTGTATGCTCTTCTCCGTGACTGTGCTCATGACTGTGATGATGTTCATCATTTTCTGACTCAAAAAGAACTTCTACATGCGTTCCTGTAATTCCATTCTTCACTGCTTTTGTCATCTCAATGTCATAGCCATCTATATTTAGTTTTTTCAACTCATCAATAAGATAATTCTCATCCCCAATGATTTCTGTCAGTGCTGCCAGTGTCATATTTCCACTGATTCCACTGCTACAGTCAAAATATAATGTTTGCATAAATATTCCTTTCTGCACAATGATGTATTTCTTATTCTATCTTACAATATTTTATTTTCTATTACAAATAGCTATAATTTATATCAAAGTATGTATTTTTTTCATTTTATCATCCTACATAAACTCAAGAAAAGGTTTATCATTGCCAATCCTCTCTGTCATCCATTATAGCAAAACAACCTTTAAAATCCTAGTCAAGATTTTGATACAGATGTGTCTAAATTTATTATAAATATATCCGCAAATCATTTTGTTCTGTCAAAGATTTTTGACATATGTTATAATAGACAGACAAACGAATTGATATGATAATGATAATGATAATGATAATGAGGATGAAATATGAACAGTGAAGAAGAATTATTAAAAAAACGTTTTAAAGAATTAGCCAATAAATCCTATACAAGAAATATTCCTGTATTTACAAATTTTCTCGGCTTATTGGAGTTAAGTGCATTTCATGAGAGCAGCAGAGATTTTTCTCATGTGCCCTATGAATTGAATGGCGGAACTGATTTTGCAGAGAGAGTTGTGGTGCAGTTTGGAGGATTTGAACTCCCCTATCCCATCGCATGTATTCATGTAAAACCAGTACAGAAAAAATTTTCTGACACTCTTACCCACAGAGATTTTCTCGGTGCACTTGTCAATCTCGGAATCAAGCGTGAATTGCTCGGTGACATCATCATCCATGACAATGAGGCTTTTGTATTCTGCATAGACAGTATGGCAGATTTTATCATGGAACATTTGGACAGAGTCAAACACACATCGGTTAAATGCAGCCTGTTTGACGGCACGTTTGATGAAATTCAGATAAAAACGACAAATAAAGAACTAAATGTCGCCTCTCTTAGATTGGATGCAGTTGTGGCAGAAGTGTGCAAACTTTCACGCAGTCAGGCACTTGCTCTGTTTCGTGAAAAGAAAGTGTTTCTCAGCGGCAGACTTATGGAAAATAACAGCTACCAGCTAAAACCTCTTGATATTGTGACCGTTCGCGGCTTTGGACGTTTCGAATTTGGTGATACAGTTCGAGAGACAAAAAAAGGACGCTATTTTGTCACAGTGAAATTATATGGCTAACGAAAACTAAGAACAGATTGTACTTTATAAATATTGTATGCTTTGCGAACAATCTATTGTCAAGAATAAAAAATACACAGATTTCAAAACCTGTGTATTTTTTCTCTATTATATCAGTTACTGCTCTTAGAAATAAATCAGTTCGTCTTCTGGTTTTTCGGCCTTTGATGCTGCCTGTAAATATAAGACAGGACCTTTTCCCCTGTATTCTTTTACAAATTCTCTCTTAACCTTTGCCTCCACACGAATCCATTCTCTGTCTTCAAAATGAACATCGGACCCACTCTTGTTTTTACAGAGAATACCCATAAACTGAATATCATCTGCACAGCAAGTCATCGCAAATCTTCCCGGAACAAAACAGTTTGATGGGAATTTTGGTGGATTATATGCCTGAGCAAGGAATTTTACAACTTTTCCATCATATTTCTTTGGATTATCCATCGCATCCATGTAAAAGATTCCAAAATCATCATTTTCGATTTCAATCACATCTGCATCCACATTGTATGGAAGTTCTTCCTCTTTGAGTGCGTCTTCAAATCCCTCTGCTGCCTCATAGCCAATCTGTGCTTTTTTATTAAAAGTTTTGACCGCTCTTCTAAAATCACTTCTTCTTGTCTTATCTGTACAGCGATTCATAATAATCATGTCCGATAAAGAGAGCTGCTGAATCATCAGAGATTTCATATTCGCCCAGTAAGAATCATAAGTTGTGGCATCTACAGTAGAAATAACCTGTGCAAGAACCCATTCTTCCGGCATCAAGTCTTCGTCAATTCCGTCCATATCCCACATACCATTGTACTCAATCATAACTCTCTCTGGTTTATGAAACTCTTCACATTTCTGATAAAATTCTTTTGTGAGATTTTCTCTCTCTTCTATATGTTCAAAGCACACATTTTTCTTTGCAAATGCTGCCTCATCATATTCCTCAATACCTTCCTCACACAGAATTACAAGTGTCTTTTCTCCTCTCTGAAATCCTTTGTCGTTTAATGTATCTCGGATAAAGCTTGTCTTTCCACTCTCTAAAAGTCCTGTAAATAAATATACCGGAACTTCTCTCTCATTACTCATATCTCATATCCTTTCTGTGTATATTCTATTTATAATGTCAGTGGCAAAAGTATTGTCCGTTCCTGATACGACTCTCTCCACACTCGCACTCCCGAAAGTCTAAAAACATTCGAAATTTGCCTATTTCGTACCAAAAACGGATACTTTTTCCTATTATGCAAGTAAGAATAACTCTTTTAATTTCTCTTCATCTGGATTTGTTCCGATTACACAAATTCTTCCTGTATAATCTGCCTGTCCGTTTCTTAACTCGTACTCACCTGGAACAAGGTCAAAATAAATCCATTCATTATCAACCGATGGCAGCATACCTTTTGCTCTCAAAATTGTGCCATATTCATCTGTATTTGCAAGTTTTTCAAGTGCATGTTTCACTTCATCTTTTGTATATTTTCTAGGAGTTTCTGTACCCCAGCTTGTAAATACATCATCTGCATGATGGTGGTGATGATGTCCTTCATGCTCATGGTCATGGCAATGACACTCTTCTCCATCTTCATGGTGATGGTGATGTTCATGACAGTGGCACTCTTCTCCATCCTCATGATGATGGTGATGCTCCTCGTGGTCATGGTCGTGATGATGTTCATGTTCTTCATGGTCGTGCTCATGATGATGTTCATGCTCTTCATGGTCGTGCTCATGATGATGCTCATGCTCTTCATGGTCATGATGATGATGCTCGCCGTGTTCATGATGATGACCACACTCCGGACATACATCCCCTTCTGCCAATAATTCTTCTGCAAGATTTCCAGATTTCTCGATAGCACTCATAATAATTGTTCCGTCAATCTCATCCCACGGAGTTGTAATAATTGTTGCATTTTCATTGTGCTCTTTTAATAAATGAACAACTTCGTCCAATTTTGCATCTGTGAGATTCTGTGTACGTGAGATGACAAGTGTACCGGCACTTTCCACCTGATTGTTGAAAAATTCACCAAAATTCTTCATATACATTTTTGTCTTAACACCATCTACAACTGCTGTTGTGCTGTTTAAAACGACCTCATCTGCCATATCATTTGCAATCGATTCTACTGCATGGATGACATCTGATAATTTGCCCACACCAGATGGCTCGATAATAATTCTGTCTGGTGAATATTTGTCGATTACTTCCTTGAGAGCTGTTCTGAAATCTCCAACTAAAGAACAGCAGATACATCCTGAGTTCATCTCTGTGATTTCAACTCCGGCATCCTTTAAAAATCCGCCGTCAATTCCAATTTCACCAAACTCGTTCTCAATTAATACTAACTTCTCTCCCTTGAGAGCATCCCCTAATAATTTCTTAATCAGTGTAGTTTTACCTGCACCTAAAAATCCTGATATTACATCTATTTTTGTCATTTATGTCTACTTCCTTTCCTGTGTTTCTTTCTGGTTAGTTATACATTACTCCTAGTATATCCCAATAAAAAACTTTGTCAAGTTTCACATATGTAAAAAAATTATAAATAAACTGTAACTATTCCAATTCCTTCAAGTCTCCAAATTCATATCCCATCTCTTCCCATTTGGTAAGCAATTCATCTAAAATTTCTCCATTTGTCTTAGATGTGCTATGCAACAAGACAATGGCCCCCGGATGAATTCGAGTCAGCAACTTATCAAACGCCTCTTCTTTTGTCGGCTGTTTATCCTCATACCAGTCTACATAAGCAAGGCTCCAAAAAATTGTCTTATACCCCAGCGCATTTGCCATATCAAGAGAATGTAAACTATATTTTCCCTGTGGCGGTCTGTATAATTTTACAACCTCATTTCCAGTCACTTCTTTATATTTATTCTCCAAATCCGACAGCTGTTTTTTAAAATCCTCCTCATTCATCACAGACATATCCGGATGTGTAAAGGAATGATTTCCAATGTTATGCCCTTCATCTGCCATCCTCTTTACCAACTCAGGATTATCATTGATAAAATTTCCAACCACAAAAAAAGTAGCTGTGACTTGATGTTTTTTGAGCGCATTTAAAATATTGTCCATATTTCCATTTTCATAACCGCAGTCAAAAGTCAGGTAAATTTTCTTCTCATCTCCAAGAAAATATGCGTGATGTTTTGCAAGTTCTTCCACCGATTCATTTCCTGTTGGCGGCTGACCATTTTCTCCAAATCCCAGTCCCCAGTTTTTGCTCTCCGTTCCTGCCGCTGTCGGTACCACATTCTGATGTGTTTCTACCACCTCTGCTGCCTTTCTTCCTGCAAAAAAACAAAACAGCAGTAATACACAAACTACTGCTGTTTTTAAACATGCTTTTTTCATAAATGCCTCTGAAATTCATTTCTATAAATATATGCAGAATGTTCTATTTTATACGCTTTTTTCAGAATCAGGCGATATAACGCAACTATTCCAAGCATTACGAAAGTAATGCCAACATAATCATCCCCCACCTTTGTCTTTACGCCTTAGAGGTGGGGGGATTGCTTATCTGCGTTCAGACAATTAGTCAAAATTATAGTGACTTCCAATCAGAATCATTTTTGCATCACTTCCATGTCCAATATCCATTGTTCTGGCAACTGGTATCTCCGAACCAGCAACCAGATATACAAGTTCTTCGACAGATGGCACAAATATCTCTGCATCCAGCTTTGTAAATGTCCCAAGCAAGACACCCCTTATTTTTTCGAATACACCCATCTGTTTTAACTGTGTAAGATAAGTCATCACCTGCTGGGAAGTCGAACCATACGCCTCAAGAAGTAAAATCTTGTCCGTAAAATCCGGCATATATTTCGTTCCTGCAAGTTTGAGCAGACAGCGAATATTTCCTCCAATCACAATTCCTTCCATAAAATGTTCCTGTATAAACATATGTCCGATATTAATCAGCGAGTCCTTTCCCTCTACAAATGTTTCAAGAAAATTCTGACACTGCCAGTCTCCATCTTCTCCCACAAGGTTCCGTATCTGGTAGAGTCCGGAAACATTCCCTGTCATGGTATAAATTGCATTGATAATCGTTGTCAAATCACTATATCCGAAAAATGGTTTGTTATTATTCTTTATCACATCAAAATCCAGATAATCAAGAACCTCATTTGCAATATCACCGCCAGAAATATCAAAAATGGCTTTCACTTCATCATCTCTATACGCATCCATAAGGGCATTTGCGCGCTCCTGCCCCGTCCCACTAAAATAAGAATCTGTCTCATAGATAAAATCTGATAAAACAGGATGATATCCTATGGACTGTAATTTTGACATCAATTCATTTATTTTTTCTTCATTTGCCTTCGACTGAGCATTAGAACACGCAACCAAAGCAATTTTACTTCCTGTATTTATTTTCACCCAAAACACCTCTATCATAAAATATATATTTCTTCAAAATATTGCGATCTTGTCAAACTCCATATTTATTTTTTACTCTCATAATTTTATCAATCATCACGCCCGACAGCAATACAATAAAAATAAATGTTGTGATTCCCTGTGTCAAATCGAGAGGAAATCCTGAGAGATAGTAGCTCATCAAGACGGCTCTGTTTAATTCCATATGTGCCATAACTGCTGCTGCCGGATTCATAATGCCGCCATAAATAACTACAGCCGAAATGATTCCAAAAATCCCAATCGCAATTCTTCCTGCTATCCTGTTATAAAAACCATTTTTTTTCATTCCCTGAAATAGAAATCCTGCAAAAAAACCAATGAGTCCCATCGCAAACATCTGCCACGGCGTCCACGGTCCCTGACCAAATATCATATTAGAGGCGAGCATCGTCACTGCTCCGACAAGAAATCCATTGACCGGTCCGATGGCGACTGCTGTGATAATCACAATAGCCATAACCGGTTTAAATTCCGGATACATATAAAAAGCAAGCCTGCCCGCAACTGCAAGTGCACTGATTACGGAGACAAGAACAATTTCTCTCGCATCTGCCCCTCTGCTCTCAAACACTGCGATAAACATTCCGATACATTCCACCATAATTAACAGAGAAATAAACAAGTATTTCTGATCCTGTAAATAATGTACTCCGACAAAAATAGTAAGTGGTATCAGAAAACATATGGTAATAATAGAAATCAGTATTTCCTTTTTCGAAATGCGATAAGAATCAAATGATTGATTGTGGCTGTTTGCCTTTGTATCTGCCATCTTATCTATCCTCTGCCTTTTTTCAGAAACAGAGGTCTGCTGTCTTGCGTGACTCTCTGATTTTTTTATAAATGTTTTGTCTATTTTTTCATCAAATATCTTCGTCAAATCCGAAATAATAATCGCATTTTCTATATAGTCTCCTGCAATCCGGTTGGTTGCAGTTGTATAAAAGCTGTTATTCTCAAAAAATTTTCTTGTGTCATTCCATGCAATGATATTTCCCTGAAACATCATCGCACAGCGATTGGTATATTCTGCACAAAACTCAATGTCATGACTTACCATTAAAACTGTTTTTCCCTGACTGACAAGTTCCTGCAAGATTGTTCCATACTGTGTCTTATAGAAATTGTCCATGCCCTTTGTCGGCTCATCTAATAATAAAATATCCGGATTAGTAAGAAGTACCTTTGCCATGCCAGCTCTCTGTTTTTCTCCGCCTGATATATCGTAAATATTACTTTCTTTCAACGATTCAAGTTTACAAATTTTTAGTACCTTCTGCACTTCTTCTAAAAAATCAGAATCCGATGGATTCCCCATTTCCAGTAAGTCCTCATAAATGGTCTTTTTTACAAATAAAGTGGCTGGTTCTTGAGGCAAGAGTGCAATTTTGATATTCTTGCACTTTACTTTTCCATAATAAGGCTTACAGACACCGGAAATTACCGATAACAACGTACTCTTTCCTGCTCCATTTCCACCAAGTATGCCAAAAATCTCACCTCTCTGAATATTCAGCGATACTCCGGATAAAATGTCTGGCCCCTTTTTTTCATATTTAAAATAAAGCTCCTTTGCTTGTAAAACTGTCTCTGTGTTTAACTTGTCTGATTCAGAAATCCTCATTCGACTGTCACCGTATTGCTGTTCAAAAACTGTCTCAAACCACACTCTTGCCTGATTAATCGTAATCGGTATCGAATCGGTATCTGTTTTTTTGGCAAGTTCACTCCATATTCTCACTGGAACAGGCATGGATTCTAGCATCGGATGATTCCATTTATGTAACATACGGCATACCTGTTGTGGCGTGTCGTCTGCCAGAATTTTTCCCTCTTCCATTACGACAACGCGATTACTGTAAGGAATAATCTCATCTAATCGGTGTTCGGTAATCAAAATGGTAGTTCCAAAATCTCTGTTGATTTTTAAGACCATCTGGATAAAGTCTCCTGCTGCAATCGGGTCTAGCTGGCTAGTTGGCTCATCTAAAATAAGAATTTCCGGTTTCATTGTCATGACGGCTGCTAATGTCAAAAGCTGTTTCTGACCACCTGATAGTTCCGACACATTGCGATAAAAAAGCCTTTCCAGTCCAAAAAAAGATGCCATCTCTGCGACTCTCAGCCGAATCGTCTGGTTGTCATACGCAAGACTTTCCAGTCCAAACGCCAACTCGTGATATACTTTATCTGTCACAATCTGATTGTCTGCTATCTGTGACACATAACCGATATGTTTCGTCTGCTCTTCCAGACTGATGTCCTGTAAGGGATGTCCTTTATAAAAAATTTCTCCCTGAATTTCTCCGTAAGGTGAAATAGCACTCTTAAAATGTTTCAGAAATGTTGTTTTTCCACATCCAGAGCCTCCACAAATAGTCACAATTTCTCCCTGCTCTATCGAAAAATTAATCTTTTCCAGCACATATTTATTTCCAATATTATATTTAAAACTTAATTGCTTTGTCTCTAAAATACTCATTTTATTTTCCTGCTTTATATTTCTTTGCATAGATTTGATTTAAGATGACTGGTATCAGACATAAAATTGCAAATACCATATAATACGCTATCATATCCGTCTCAAAAAGTTCTGTGTTAAACAACGGATAATAGCTGTACGATAATTTTTCTCGCACAAAACCAAATATCAGTGTTGCAGATGCGACAATCACCACACAGAGCGGTCCAATATCCCTCTTTGAAAATCGATAAATATGAAATGCCGTTCTTCCCTTCAGACCATATCCTCTCGCTTTCATGGAATCCGCTGTCTCTACTGAATTTTCCAGTGACCATGAAATCATAATAGAAAAAATGGATGCCATATTTCTCAGTCTTGATAAGAGATTCCCATCTGAGATGTCTTTTCCGATTGCCTTTCTCGACTGCCTGATTTTCCCAAACTGCTCTTTAAATCTCGGAATATACCTGAGTGTCATGGAAATCACCAGACTAAATCTCGGAAGAATTCTTCCAAACAGATAAATAAATTTGTCACTTGTCATCACGCGGTTGTAACACATAAACCAGACCATGACTGCCATCAACATCACTCCCATGAAGATTCCAAATAATATGGACTCTTTTGTGATTGGATTTCCGATGCGATTATAAAATAAAATTGTCATACCTCTGTGATTAAAGACAGGATTTAACACGGCTGCAATCACCGCAATCACAAATGGAAACCGAACGGATTTCAGTGCAGTTCTCACTCCTCCAAACGTACACAGATAGAGAAATCCTGTCACAAAAGAAATCACAATAAAGACCGGATGCAACAGAAACATACTAAACAGCATCACTGCCATAAAATATAAAAAATTTACAATTGGGTGAAATTCACTAAAATAATTCATAACTACTGTCCTAAATCTTTTCCGAGATTACAGGTATATTCCCACTGAATGACATCTCCGTCTTTTACCGGCACAGCGGAACTTCCATAATTGACAAACTCGCCATTGACACAATACATCCAGCCGGACAGACTTCCTGCATCAAATTCATATAATCCCTGAATTCCCTCGATATAATTGCTGCCATAAAGAGGCGTATAAGAAAACTCCATCGGTATTCCCTTATCTTTACATACTTTCTGAAGTACAGAAAATACCGTATCTCCATCACTGAATTCGTATGTATAAGATTTCAAAATCCAGCCGTCCGAAGGAATAAAACTTCTCACATTTTTATTGACTCTGCTCAAATCAGCCAGCACTGTTCTGCACGAAATAGAAATTGTACATCTCTGTTTGCGTGGCATGGTCGCCTTTTCTGTCTGTTTTTCAGTCTGTTTCTCCGTCTGTGGCTGTGTCTCTCTCTCCGTGTGTGGGACTGTTAAGCCAGTCAATGCTTTATATTCCGTATTATCGGACTGTTCTGTCGCATCCTGCCTCTGCACCGATGGTTGGTCAGAATTATTGTGATTTTGATTGATTGTATTCTTCTCCCAACCATCGTTTTGAGGCTGAGTTGTCTGCTCTTGTTCGTTTTTATTAAAATTTGTTGTTTGATGTTCAGTTGTCTCTGAATTTGTTTCCTGATTTGTAGTTGTTTCCTGATGACTCGCTGTTTCTTGCCCTGTAAATGACTCAAGAGGAGACGAACCCGTCTCCTCTCTCTGGTCATCAAAAGTTTCAGTTTCTTTTATATCCAACACTGTGGTTTTTGCTGAATCTTTCTTACTCACAGGACCGCCTAAAAAATAGGCGCCTGCAAGTATGAATATAATAACAACTACTCCAATGATTTTATTGAAATGTTTCATGTTTTTTCCTCATATAATAGACCAAAAATATTAAATTTGGTTTATTATAACATAAATTTAGACATTTTTCTTCTTTCTTGCAGAAATAATTGTAGTTGCTGATATGAGCATGATTGTTACAAACAATAATGCAGCATTGTTGTCTCCTGTCTTAGGATTTTTTGCAGCAGATGTGTTGTCTGCTTTTGCTACAGACTGATTACCTGTACTCTGTTTCACAGAACTCTTATCATCTGACTTCTTGTTATTTGTCTTCTTGTCATCTGACTTCTTATCATCTGACTTCTTGTCATCTGATTTCTTGTCATCTGACTTCTTGTCATCTGATTTCTTGTCATCTAACTTCTTGTCATCTGACTTCTTATCATCTGATTTCTTATCATCCGGCTTATTATCATCCGGATTTTTTGGCTGTTCATCCGGATAAACAATGTTCTCTGACTTCTCTACCTTTGACATATCATAAATAGTGTCTTCTGTATTCTGATAACGAATGTAAGATACCAGTCCAAGATAAGCCTGTTCTGTCGACATCTGGTTTCTCTCACCTGCGAATTCATGTGCAAAGCCATCTTCAACAAAGAAGTTTAACAATGCTGTATAAGCAGATGTTCCATTTTTGATAAATCTGTCATCTGTTCTTGGATTGATATTATTTGTTGTAAGTGCAAGGACTACCTGAGCTGTTGACTCTGTATTTGAAGTTCCCTGATACCCATAACTTCCATCTTCATTCTGTGCAGATGATAAATAGCTGACTGCATCTTCAATTTCTGATACATAAGTATCTGCATATGGTGCAAGTGCCTGAAGTGCCATCGCTGTAATATCCACATCTGCTGTCTCACCGTCAAAGCTGAATCCACTATTTTCTAACTTATACGCTAAAATGTTCTGAATTAAATTCTCTCTTGTTGTCTGAGTTGTGTCATATGTATTCTCTGGAATTTCATATTTTGCACTGTCAAGTGCTAACAACGCATAAATTGCACCATTGACACCCTGTTTTGTAACATACTCATAATCAGAAAGAGGTTTTAAGAGATTTTGTCCTGCAATATCTGTCACATCATAACCCAAAGATGTCAATGCAAGAATCACTCTCGAGTTATCGGTTGATTTTGTATTGCTTAATTTTTCTGTTCCATTTGCCTTTACAGTATCGTAAACGTTTTTAAAATAACCAGTCTTGAATTCATCACTGATTTTTCCGGCTCTTGCAAGTCCTGTAACAACCCATTCGCCTCCGATGGATGCAACCACTGGTGTCTCACCTGCAAGAAGTGATTTTGTTGTCTCTTCAAAAATGTGCTGTGTCTTTTCCTCACTTGAAGATGTGATATGGAAAATAAATACAACCGGCTCTTTTTCGTCATTCTGAACAAGAACTCGAACTGTCTTTCCGTTATCACCTACTGTAATGTCTGCACTCTCATCTGCTGCAATCTTTTTATTGTTTACAAAAATGTTATCTTCTGCCTGTGCTCCATTTAAGGAAACCTTTATATTCTTTGAGTCATTGATTGCCACCTGATATACCTGCTTGTCTGTTTCCAGTGCAATCTCTGTCTCTTTACCAGACTCATCTGTAATCTTAACAGACTGAGGAGCTGTTGTCACACCGACATTTTCCTCCGCTGCTGTTGTTCGAATGACATATCCGACTTCTGTTGATTTCTCTCCAAATACTCCAGCCCAGATATTTGATGCAGTTGCAACCTTAATATAATGAATACCATTTGGGAAATCCACAGGATCTCCATTTTCGTCTACTGCAAGTGCAAGGTCAAATCCATTTGATTCTCCATTGTAAGGATTTGCGTCTGCTCCAATTGTTCCATTCTTATACACATCACTATATCCAAATGCTCCTGCTGTCGCAAATGCAGATGTTGTGCCATCTCCATAAAGTGTTCCCGCTGCTGACGGAAGTAAAATTGTCTTGATTGTGATGCTGTCACTGATGTTTTTATTCAGGAAATAATTTGATGCGATTGGGAACATTCCACTATTTGTTGTTCCATCATTCGAACCGCCCCTGTTGTCTGTCCATGCTGTCTTTCCATTTGCTGTTTTTGTATATGTGATTTCATAATCACGAATTGTACTGTCCTCGTAATGTTCCGAACCGGCAAGTGCATAGAAATTCACACCGTCTTCTGAGACATAAACCTGTCCCGGCTCTGAAAAACTTCCAACTCCCATAGAATTTCCATATACATAGAAATCGACACCATACTTATTGGCAGGGTCATTTTTAATTGCATTGTCATAGTAATAAGTGATATATCCACCGGCATTACCGAGAGATACG
>ONXS01000019.1 GCA_900321855.1 uncultured Eubacteriales bacterium
AGAAATATCAATTCCAATCTTGCGAAACTTGGATTTGATAACAGAGGAGTGATTGAACGCCCAAATCTGGTGGTATTGAAACGAACAAAAATGCCAGCCGTACTGGTAGAGGCAGGATTTATCGACAATGACAGTGACAATGAACTCTTTGATGAGAAATTTGGTGAAATTGGAGAGGCGATTGCGAAGGGAATCATTGATACCGTTGGAGGCGGATGTGACGGAAATAATCAGCGAAAACTCTATAAAGTACAGGTAGGTGCTTATTATGAGCGTCAGGATGCCCAGATGTTGTTAGATGAATTAAAAGGTCAGGGATTTCCGGCATATATGATGTACGAGGATGGTGTTTATAAAGTGATGTCAGGAGCATTTGCCATTCTTGACAATGCAGTGAAAATGGAAGAAAGACTCAGTCGAATGGGTTATAACACCTTTATAACTACTTGACTTTTTACTGGCTATCAGAGATAATTAAAAGATAAGTTTTGGAGGAGGAGCCTCAGATTTTTGTGGCTCCTCTGATATTACAAAACTATGAGGTGAAAAATATATGAAACAGACGTTAAATTTTAGCCTGATGGACAAGCTCAGAGAAGAATGTCCATTGGTTCACAATATGACAAATTATGTAACAGTAAACGACTGTGCAAATGCACTTCTGGCAATTGGAGGTTCTCCGATTATGTCAGATGATGAGGCAGAGTGTGCAGACATTACAGGTATTTCAAGAGCACTTGTAATGAATATTGGAACTCTCAATCAGAGAACGATTGCATCTATGATTAAGTCAGGAAAAAAGGCAAATGAGACAGGGATTCCGGTTGTATTTGATCCGGTTGGAGCTGGTGCGTCTTCGCTCAGAAACGAGACAACAAAAGACATTTTAAGTCAGGTCAAGATTGCGATTATTCGCGGGAATCTGTCAGAACTATCTTACATTGCAGGACTGAGTGTATCGACAAAGGGTGTCGATGTGGCAGAAGAGGATATGAATCATGATGCAGTTGCAGTTGCCAAAAAGGTGGCAAAAATGTACGAAACTGTTGTGGCAATTACGGGAAAAGATGATGTAGTGACAGATGGAGATACTGTTTTTGTGTTGTCGAATGGTGTGAGTCTGCTCTCAAAAGTGACTGGAACAGGGTGCATGACATCTGCGATGCTCGGAGCTTTTGCAGCAGTTGCCTGTGAAAACAAGGATTATGATTATGTCGATGCCGCAGCCCTTGCAATTAGCTCAATGAGTATTGCAGGAGAGATTTCTTTTGAAAAATATGGACAGACAGGAACAGGAAGTTTCCATATCGGCATTATTGATGCGCTTAGTAACATGACAGCAAACATTTTACAGGAAAAATGTAAGATAAATATTGTTAGAGAATAAGTGACCATGTGTATTATGTGAGGAAAAGATAACGATGAAGAATATTGATTATACATTATATTTATGTACAGACAGAGATTTGATGAGTTCTGCCACAATTGAGGAGAGTGTAGAACAGGCAATCAAGGGCGGAGTGACCGTTGTACAGCTCCGTGAAAAAGATTGTTCTTCCAAAGATTTTTATGAACTCGCCCTTCGTGTGAAAAAGATTACGGATGAACACAATATCCCGCTGATTATCAATGACAGAGTTGATATTGCACTTGCGGTAGATGCTGCCGGCGTTCATATTGGACAGAGCGATTTGCCGGCATCTGTTGTTCGAAAAATTATTGGAGAGGACAAGATTGTCGGAGTATCGGCAGCAAAATTAGCTGAGGCAAAACAGGCTGAGGCAGATGGAGCTGACTATCTGGGAGTTGGAGCAATGTATGCGACAAATACAAAAACAGATGCAAGACCGGTTACTTTAGAAGAATTAAAAGAGATTAAGAACAGTGTTCACATTCCGATTGTGGCGATTGGCGGAATCAACATGAATACAATACCTGAGATTAAGACTTGTGGAATTGACGGGATTGCGGTGATTTCTGCTATTGTAGCACAGGAAGATGTGACACAGGCTGCAAGAGACATTTTAGATGCTTATACAAAATAGGTGAAGATATGATAGATTTTAAACTATGTGAGGGAGTTATTTTTGATTTGGACGGAACACTCATCGATTCTATGTGGGTATGGGAACAGATTGACCATGATTTTCTTGGAAAAAGAGGAATAGAAGTACCGGACGATTATGTAGACATTATCACTCCGATGGGATTTGAGCAGTGTGCGGATTATACCATTGACCGATTTCATTTAAACGAGACAAAAGAGGCGGTCATGAATGAGTGGCATCAGCTTGCGATTGAGGCCTATGCTACAAAGGTGAAAATCAAGGACGGAGTACGTGATTTTCTGGAATATTTAAAAGAAAACGGAGTAAAGATGTCAATCGCTACGGCAAATAGTATGGATTTGATTGAACCTGCATTGGAACACAATGAAATTAAACATTATTTTGAAAATATCACAACACTGAACGAAGTCAGCCGCGGAAAAGAATTTCCGGATATTTACGATTTGAGTGCAAAAAGAATGGATGCAGATAAATCAAAATGCGTTGTGTTTGAGGATATTATTGAAGGAATTCGGTCTGCAAAATCAGGTGGATATACGGTTGTTGGCGTATATGACAAACGCTCGGATTCTAGAGTACCGATGTTAAAAAAGGCTTCGGATTACTTTATCTATGACTACAAAGAATGTATCAAATAATGCAATGACAACAGGGCGAAAGCATTTGCCAAAGAAAAATATATGTTGTAATAGAGGTTTTAACATGAAAAGTTTTATAAATGAAATCAGTAAAAATAAAAATTTGGAAGTGAATCTTCCTATGTATGCGAACTATATGACAGATTTGTACAATCAGAGGGCGTATGTGGAGTTCGCAATGGATTACTACACCTTTCAGGGAATGATTGCAGATCATGTGACAAAAGATGAATATCTGACAGAGTTTACAAAGGAATTTAATGAGGTTGTAAAGCAGTATGTGTTATCTTTGACTGTCGATGAATCGAGAGAAGAGGGGATTGCCAAGATAGACAGTCTCAGAAATAAAGTGTATAATATAGTTGAAGTTTTGACTTGTTATGCGGATATTTTTTCAAGATACGAATATATGGTGAACCGATGCCAGTATCTCTTTGATGAGATACCGGTAAATGCAAAGTATACCGATCAGGATTATACGAGACAGATTATGCAGTATATTTTCTCAGATGAAGATAATGCTGTTGTCAATATGAAGATTTGCGAGATTATTTCGGAACTTCCATTCCGTATGACAAAGAACAAATTTTTTGAACTGTTAAAAGCTGGAATGTCTGTCTATAAGGATTCAGACAAAGAGACGATTGATGATTTTTTGTATAATATAGAGACATCTGCTCTTTTGAAATTTCCGGAAGATATGGAACATTACAAAGATTTATATGAGATTTATACAGAAATTAAAGCAGTTGATTATGCAAATATTGATGAAGAGACTTATAGAAGTACGTTGGATAAGTTAACTTATGCGGCAGACTTTATCGAAAAAGCTACTAATATTTTTATGATTTTACAGGGATTAATCAATAAGGCGTATGCAGTCATTCTTCTGGCTCCTTATGCAGATTCGGCAGTCTCAGAAGTGGAAAATGCAAGACGAATTGTTGCAAATATCAATGAAAATTTCTATGATGAGGATTTCGTGACATTAGAAGAGTCCATTACAGACAGCTTTGTATTTATGGAAGGTATTCCGGAGAAATTACAAAATATTATCCAGTCAGCGGAATATGTTTTGGATGATGTGCGTAATAATCATTTAAAAGTTGTCAAGAATATAATGTCGGATAAAATATATCTTGCATTATTTGTCACAGAACAACTTCTCAACGATTCTCTGTTCATCAATTTGGATAAACAGTATCAGGTATTTGAATCTCAGGCAGAGGAAGAAACAGCCGAAATCAACGTTTCGGATTATCTGGACAAACAGTATGAAAAATTAGAAGAAGAACTTCGTGTATTTTTTGTTGAACACAACAAACAGATGAACAAGGCAATTATGTCTCTTGTACTCTCAAAATTACCTGTATTTTTCAATAATGTATCAGAGGTACAGGAATATGTTTACAATGCGCTTGTCAATTGTACAAATAAGGCAGAAAAAGCTGCTGCTGTTGAGATTATCAATGGATTAATGGAAAATTAAAACTGAGGTTAATAGATGAAGTGGTATAAAAATCTATATATTGGAGAAAAGGCTTCAAAACGAAAAAAAACGATTATTGCAAGATGCAAGATTGGAAAGCCACAACTGGGTACTTATCTCATTACACTTCCGGTAAATGACAGTAACTCACTCGAAATTTATCCTTCTTATGTTTTGCTGCAGGAGCATTATAAGAGGAAAAATATGTTTGTGGTAGGAATCGCCCTTGAGCGGGAAGAGGCTCTTGAGGTGGTGCAGAAAATATTAATGGACTGTTATGACAGGACAGGACAGTTTCTCGTGCGAGAGATGGTATTAAATTAGTTAGGATGAATAAATTATGGTGCATATTTTGCTTACAATTTTAAAAATTATAGGTATCTTACTGCTCGTGATAATCGGGCTTATTTTGCTTATCATTCTCTGTGCACTGTTTGTTCCGATTCGTTATGAGGCACATATCTCTTACAAGGATGAAAATCCGTATGCAAAAATACGAATTTCCTATCTGCTCCGAATGTTCAGTCTGAAAGGCGAATATAAGAATAAAAAGATATTAAAATCCTTTAAAATTTGTGGAATTGATATTATAAAGCTGATACAGAAACGAAAAAAGAAAAAGAATACTCAGAAAAAAGCCACAACTTCTGAACTAAAAGACGGAGACGATATTTTTACAGAAGTTCCAAAACAAAAAAGGCATAAAAGACATAAAAACAAAAAGCACAGAAAGAAAAACGTAACTTCGACAGAGCAGAGTGAAACAGGAAATTATCTCCCTGTATATGAGACAGAAGAAAATTCTTTGACAAAATTGTCCAAGACAGAGGATGTTTCAGATACAGAACTGATTAATGAGAAGAAAGACAGCTTGGATAATACAGAGAATCACGCTGACAGCGAACACGGCGTGGAAGAAGAACAGATTGCAGCGGAAGAAGAAAGTTTCTTCGAAAAGATTTTTGCAAAAATAAAATTCAAAATATCATCAATTTATGGTAAAATAAAAGGGATATTGAAAAAGATTTTTTCTTTGTTTGGAAAAACAAAAGGATTGTTTAAAAAACTCCGTTCTGTATTTGGAAAAATACAAAAAATAAAAGAAAAAATTTCCCGCATAAAAGAATTTATCGATGATGAAAATAATAGAGAATTGTTTTCGTTTTTATGGATGGAGATAAAAAAGATTTTAAGATATGTTTCACCGAGAAAAATTAGAGGATATTTAAATTATGGATTTGAAGACCCGTCTTATACCGGAAAAAGTCTTGGTCTGATTTATCTGATATTAAAAGGAAATACTGGAAAATTTAAGATTAATCCAGATTTTGAGAACAAACATTTAGAAACTGAAGTGCACATGAAGGGAAGAGTAAGACTATATTATTTTTTAATCATTGCATTACAAGTATATAAAAATAAGAATTTCAAGGTATTCCTTGAAAGAAGGAGGACTCATGGAAAATAATCATACATTTGAATCATTATTTAAGGGTATGGAGAGTTTTATCACTACAAAGACAGTTGTAGGAGATGCGATTACAGTAGGAGATACAATCATTTTACCACTGATTGATGTATCATTTGGCGTTGCAGCAGGTGCAACCAATGCAGACAAGAAAAACAACGGCGGCGGCGGAATGGGTGGCAAGATGACACCAAGTGCTGTACTTGTCATCAAAGATGGAATTCCAAAGCTTGTGAATATCAAAGAGCAGGACGGTCTGACAAAGATTCTCGATATGGTTCCTGGATTTATTGACAAATTCACAAAGAAAGATGAAGAAGATGAGAATATAACAGATGACGAGCAGGAAATTACAGTAGATAACTAGAATGAATATTCTTAAAACCACATGTTCTTGCATATGATATACTAATAATAAGTTGGAGTATTTTATGCGCAGAATGTGTGGTTTTATTTTATTCTGGCTTTCTATCGGAATTGCAATCGGAATGTATCTCGGAGTGAGCGTGTGTTCCGTACTATTTATTATTATGTGTCTGATTTTGGGATATAATTTATTTTGTAACTAATAAAAGAGATAGATGGTAAACAGAAAAAAGATGAAACAAAAAAAGATATTAACAGAAAATGAAAATTATAGCAATCAGGGAATGAGGCTCAACAAATTTCTGAGTGATTCGGGGATTTGTTCAAGAAGGCAGGCAGATGTGCTGATTGCAGAAGGAAAAATATTTATCAATGGCAGGAAAGCAGAGATGGGACAACGTGTGTTTGATTCAGACCAAGTGACTTACAACGGCAAAAAAGTCACACTAAATGAAGAACTGATTCTGATTGCATTTAACAAACCACGCGGCATCGAGTGCACGACAGATGAGAATACAAAAAATAATGTCATTGATTATATCAATTATGGCAAGAAAATCTTTTATGTCGGAAGACTTGATAAGGATTCTCATGGACTATTATTGCTCACAAATGATGGCAATCTGGCAAATATGATTGCGAAATCGGTCAATAATCACGAAAAAGAATACATAGTGAGAGTGAACAAAAAAATAAATGAAGATTTTCTGGAAAAGATGAGAAACGGTGTGCCAATTCTTGACACAATTACAAAAAAATGCAAAGTAACGGCAGTTGATAATCAGACGTTTAAAATCATACTGACTCAGGGATTAAACAGACAGATTCGAAGAATGTGTGAGGCACTTGGATATAAGGTGGTAGATTTAAAACGTCTCAGAGTAATGAATATCAAACTGGGAAATTTAAAAGAAGGGGCTTATCGAAATGTCTCAAAAGAGGAGTATGATAAGTTAATCAATGATTGTAAAAAGAAAAGTTAATTTATTCATGGTAAAGAAACCAAAAATCAGAAAGGGAGAAAAATGGACGAGAACAAAGTAGCAAGAATTAAAGAATTGGTAAACATATTAAATCACGCATCAAAAGTTTATTATCAGGATGGCAGTGAAGAGATGTCAAACTTTGAGTATGACAAATTGTATGATGAACTTGTGGCACTAGAAAAAGAAACAGGATTTGTGATGTCAGAAAGTCCAACTGTGAATGTCGGATATGAGGTTCTCAGCGAACTGCCAAAAGAAAAACATGCAAGTCCAATGTTGTCCTTAGATAAAACAAAGGATGTAGATGTGCTGGCTGATTTTATTCGTGGTCAGAGAGGTGTCATTTCGTGGAAATTAGACGGTCTTACTGTTGTGCTGACCTATCGTGAGGGCAAATTATTTAAAGCTGTCACCAGAGGAAATGGTGAGATTGGAGAAGTTATCACAAACAATGCGAGAGTTTTTAAGAATATTCCACTCAACATTCCTTATCAGGGAGAACTGATACTTCGTGGAGAGGCGGTAATTAAATACTCCGATTTTGAGAAAATTAATGAAGAGATTGCAGATGCGGATGCAAAATATAAAAATCCGAGAAATCTCTGTTCAGGTTCTGTGAGACAGTTAAACAATGAAATTACAGCCAAGAGAAATGTCAATTTCTTTGCATTTGCACTGATTCAGGCAGATGGCGTGGATTTTAAAAATTCAATTTTAGAACAATTTGCCTGGCTGCAGACACAGGGATTTGAAGTGGTAGAGCACTATGGCGTGACTTCAGAAGAGATGAGAGATAGAGTTGCCTATTTTGCAGAGGCAATCAAGACGAATGATTTTCCGTCTGATGGACTTGTTCTGATGTATGATGACATTGCATATGGAATTTCACTTGGAAATACTGCAAAATTCCCTCGAAATGGGCTTGCATTTAAATGGCAGGATGAAGTTGCGACAACAAAACTTGTAGAAATTGAGTGGAGTGCGTCAAGAACAGGACTGATTAATCCGGTGGCAATCTTTGAGCCGGTTTCGTTAGAGGGAACTACAGTTTCCAGAGCCAGCGTACACAACGTCAGCGTGTGTGAAAGCCTAAAACTCTGTACAGGTGATGAAATTACTGTATACAAGGCAAATATGATTATTCCTCAGATTGCAGAAAATCTGACTAAAACAGGATTTGAGGGTGTTCCGGATACCTGTCCGGTATGTGGCGGCAAGACCTATGTAAAAGAGGACAATGACATCAAATATTTATACTGCGAAAATCCAGAGTGTCCGGCAAAGAAAATCAAAAAATACACCCATTTTGCGAGCAGAAATGCAATGAATATCGATGGATTGTCAGAGGAAACACTGGAGAAATTTGTGGACAGCGGCTATATCAGAGAATTTGCGGACATTTATCACCTCTCTGACTATGAGCAGGAGATTGTCGGAACAAAAGGATTTGGTCAGAAATCATATGACAAATTTATTGCATCCATAGATGCCTCAAGAAAGACGGAGAGTTACCGTATCATTTATGGACTTGGAATTTTAAATGTCGGTCTTACAAATGCAAAAATGCTCTGCAAAGCATATAAAAATGATTTGGCAGCACTTGTTGCGACAACGAAAGACAAGTTGTTAGAGATTGACGGAGTTGGAGATGTGATTGCAGATTCGTTTGTTGAATTCTTCAGAAATCCAAACAATATGGCAGAGTATGAAAAACTCTTAAAAGAACTGACCATTGAAGATGAAGAAATTGTAGAGGCAAATAATGAGTCGATTACAGGAAAAACATTTGTAATCACAGGCTCGGTAAATCATTTTGCAAATCGAGATGAAGTGAAGAAAGTAATTGAGAGTCTTGGCGGCAAGGCAACCAATTCTGTCACAAAGAAAACCGATTATTTAATAAACAACGATATTTTGTCAAATTCATCGAAGAATAAAAAAGCAAAAGAACTTGGAATTCCAATTATTACGGAAGAAGAATTTATAGAGATGTCGGGTGTGGAAAAATAGCCTATTCTTGATATATGATTTTTGAAGGAATAAATGATTAATAGCAGGTTAGAGTAGTGGGCTAACCTGCTATTTTTGTTAATAGAAAAGTATATTTTATAAATTCTGTAAATGTATTGTTTTTACTGGATTTCATCGAGTGAATATGGTGTTTGCTGATAAACATAATAATTCAACCAGTTTGTATAAAGAGCATTTGCATGTGCTCTCCATGTAAGAATTGGCTCATTATCCGGATTATCATCTGGATAATAATTCTTTGGCATCTGAATATCAAGACCTTTGCCTAAATCTCTTTTGTACTCTGTGTCAAGAGTCATTCGGTCATATTCCGGATGTCCCATAACAAAAATCTGTTTGCCTTCATGAGCCATAATAATAGATGGTCCGACATCTTCTGATTTTGCAAGAATATTTAATTCCGGATTTGCATAAATCTCTTCAAATACCGATTCTACATGTCTAGAATGAGGCATTAAAAATACATCGTCAAATCCTCTCATGAGTGGAACTTTTCTGTGAACAACTTCGTGCTCAAAGACTCCGAATCTCTTTTTGTCTGTTCTTCTTGTGTGAACTCCATAGTGATAATAAAGTCCGGCAAGAGCTCCCCAACAGATATGAATCGTAGAAGTTACATTTTTCTTTGTAAACTCCATAATCTCCTTCATCTCTTCCCAGTAGGTTACTTCTTCAAATGAAAAGTTATCAAGTGGTGCTCCTGTTATCATAAATCCGTCAAACTTTTTATGTTTAATTTCATCGAATGTGCTGTAAAACTGATTCAAATGGCTTGCAGGTGTATTCTTTGACACATGTGATGCGATGTGTACAAATGTCACATTGACCTGAAGTGGTGTATTCGATAATGATCTTAGCAACTGAATCTCTGTATCATGCTTAAGAGGCATTAGATTCAGAATCCCTATCTCTAATGGTCTGATATCTTGGCTGATTGCCCTTGTCTCGTCCATTATGAATATATTCTCACTTTCTATTACCGCTTTTGCCGGTAAATCTGCTTTTACTCTAATTGGCAATTCAATCACCTCTCCTTTTCTTATAATATTGTTGCTGTGTAGCATTAGCACTTATTATATTACATATATCATTATTTTTCAACACTTCGGTTCTCGAAGGTTGTTCATTTTATGAGGAATGTAGAATTACATTCTTTCGGGCAAAAAAAATGGTAAAGCGGACATTTGCAATCATGTTTGTCACACCTTCTTGTAAACATATCCGAACAATAGCACTGAATTCAAGGCATTTGTGACAAAGAAACTTATGATGTAGCCGGCAATTCCGATTGCAGGCATTAGTTTTACTATGAGTAAAATCTGGAGTACAGTACAAAAAGTGCCGAGAAGAAAAGTGATTCCTGTCTTTCCAAGCCCGTTGACAATGCTTGATAATGTCTGGTTCAGATAGATAAACGGGCACACAATTCCTAATTCACAGACAAAGGTGCCTGCCATTTTGCTGTGCAGCAGATAAATTCCAAACAGATTTCCAAATACAATAAACAAAAATGAGCAGAGCATGCCAAAAATACTA
The DNA here is from genome assembly GCA_900321855.1 of uncultured Eubacteriales bacterium. Classification (GTDB taxonomy): domain Bacteria; phylum Bacillota; class Clostridia; order Lachnospirales; family Lachnospiraceae; genus Bovifimicola. The sequence goes on from ONXS01000019.1 coordinate 10,584, forward strand.
CAGAAATAAATCGTCTTTTTCGTTGTGCGTTTAATTTTTTTCAGGTCATTGCAGCTCTGAGCCTTTGATATTTCGGGGAGCAGAAGTGTAGAGTAGGCGTTGATGAGTGCACCGGGAAACAGGAGAAACGGAAGTACCAGTCCGAGAAGAATACCGTAAATTTCAAGAGATTCTTTTGAAGATAAACCATACAAAATTAACATCGATGGAATCAGAACACTCTGAATACTCTGCAAAATACTGAGCATGAGTCGGTTTAATGTGACGGGAACAGACAATGTCAGAATTTCTGTGAAGTAATGAGTTTTTTCGTTGGACTGAACTGCCCCTTTGCATGAATTGGAGTGAAAATAAAATTTGAGTATGCAAAAGATGGTAGAGCAGATTTCTCCGCACAGAGAGCCTAGTACAGCACACAGCGGAGAGACAAATAGGTCTAAATATTCGAACAGATAGATAAAAAATGTAATGGCAAGAACCCTTGAAATTTGTTCAATCATCTGTCCGAGAGCTGTGATGCGAACCTGTTTGCGGCCAATAAAATAACTGCTGATGCAGGCGTGAATACAGCTAAATGGAATCATGAAAGCAAGAACTCGAATTAGATTTTTACAGCGAGGTTCAAAAATAATGTTCGTACATATGTAAGGGGCAAAAACATAGATGAAGATACTGCAAAAAATACCTGCTAAGAGGGAGATGAGTAAACCATATTTGAGGTATTGACAGGATTTGTGGGCGGCAGTCAATCTTGAAATTGCAAGTTCGACTCCGGAACAACTGATGGCGTAACAGACAAGTTGTATCGGGAAAATTAATTGATAAATTCCAAGACCTTCTGCACCAATTTTATGTGTCAGGAATATTCTAAATAAAAAGCCGATAATTCTTGTAATAAAAGAGGCGATGGTTAAAATAAGAGTTCCTTTTACGAGGGGACTGTTTTTATATTTATTGAAATTTTGACGAAGATTGTTCATAGGCAGAATAAGTTCATATTTTTTTATAAAATCATATGAAATTGTTTGTCAAATTATTCATAACATTCAGAATGAAACTTGTGTTTCTTTCTGAACAGACGCCATTATTTTGAGAGGGAGGAAATGTTTGTGATCTATATGGATAACGCAGCCACAACGGTTACGAGTCCGGAAGTAGTAGATGAGATGTTAAAGTATTTTCAAATCTTGTACGCAAATCCATCGAGCAGCTATGAATTTGCAGGCGAGAGCAGAAAAGCGGTAGAGCATGCCAGAAAAGTCATAGCAGACACGATTCATGCAAAGCCGGAGGAGATTTTTTTTACATCTGGCGGAACAGAATCCGATAACTGGGCACTTCGCTCTGTGGCAAAGGCCTGCAAAGGAAAAGGAAAGCACATCATTACATCAAAAATCGAACATCATGCAATCTTAAATACAGTGAAAAATTTAGAAGATTTGGGGTATCGAATTTCTTATATTGACGTTGACGAAAAAGGTGTGATAAAATTGCAGCAGTTAATCGATACCATTGACAGAGAGACGATTCTGATTTCAATCATGACAGCGAATAATGAAGTGGGTATGATACAGCCTGTAAGAGAGATTGGAAAAATTGCAAAAAAGTATGGCATTATCTTTCACACGGATGCTGTCCAGTATTATGGACATCTCCCAATGAATGTCAAAGAACTTGGCATCCATATGCTCAGTGTGAGTGCGCATAAATTCAATGGACCAAAGGGAATTGGATTTTTGTATATAGATGAATCTCTGGATAAAGTTCCAATGATTCTCGGTGGCGGACAGGAAAAGGGAATGAGATCAGGTACAGAAAATGTTCCGTCTATTGTTGGAATGGCAAGAGCTGCGGAAATTGCGCATGAGAACATTTTGAAGAAAGCGGAAAATCTGGCTAAAAAGAGAGATTATTTTATTCGAAGAGTATTGCACGAAATACCATTTACAAGATTAAATGGGGCGAGAAATGCCAGACTGCCGGGAAATCTCAATTTTTGTTTTCAGTTCATGAGCGCATCAGAGCTGCTCGCAATCCTTGATTTAGAAGGGATTTGTGCATCTTCCGGTTCGGCGTGTTCGAGTGGAAGTTCAAGTCCGTCTCATGTATTAACTGCCATGGGGATTGAAGATGAAATGGCATATTCTTCTGTTCGATTTACAATATCAGAAGAAAATTCATATGAGGATATCGATTATGTGATAGAAAAATTAAAAATAATATTAAAAGAGAAAAGAAAGGATAATCGAATATACAGGTATTACAATGGAGATAATTAATACAGAAAAGAAAAAAGTAGTAGTTGGAATGTCAGGAGGAGTGGATTCTTCGGTTGCGGCATATCTGTTAAAGGAGCAGGGCTATGATGTGACAGGTGTTACCATGCAGATTTGGCAGAATGACAGCAATTATGACTGTTCTCTTGAGGGCGGATGCTGTGGACTCAGCGCAGTTGATGATGCGAGAAGAGTGGCAGATATGCTAGACATTCCTTATTATGTAATGAATTTTAGAAAAGAATTTGAAGAGAAAGTAATCAATAATTTTATCAGTGAATACAAAAATGGAAGAACGCCAAATCCATGTATCATGTGTAACCGATATGTCAAGTGGGAATCTCTTTTAGAGAGAAGTCTTGCAATCGGTGCAGATTATATTGCGACAGGACATTATGCAAGAATTGATAAACTTCCAAACGGACGATTTACGATTCGAAACTCTGTGACGGCGGCAAAAGACCAGACATATGCACTCTATAATCTGACTCAGGAACAGTTGAGTCATACACTCATGCCAATCGGAGAATATACCAAAGATGAAGTGCGAAAAATAGCTTCGGAGATTGGGTTATATGTCGCAAAGAAACCAGACAGTATGGAAATCTGCTTTGTTCCGGATAATGATTATGCCGGATTTATTGACCAGTATACCGATTCCACTGTTCCAACAGGAAACTTTGTAGATAAGAATGGAAAAATTCTCGGAACACATAAGGGCATTACACACTATACAGTTGGGCAGAGAAAGGGATTAAATCTTGCTCTGGGACATCCGGTTTTTGTATCTGAGATTCGCCCTGAGACAAATGAAGTGGTCATTGGTGAAAATGAAGATATATTGAAAAAAACAATTGTGTGTGATAATATAAATTTCATGTCCGTTGTTGATGTAGACAGGGACAAAGTTTATATGGGTAAAATCAGATATAATCATAAGGGTTCTCCTTGTCAGGTTGAAGTGAAGAATGACAAACTCTATGTGACATTTTTAGAGCCGGTCAGAGCAGCGACACCTGGACAGGCGCTTGTTGTATATGATGGAGAAAATGTCGCATTGGGTGGAACGATTATAAAAGGAATGGATGAAAATGAGTAAAAAAATATTGAAAACAGCCAAGAATAAGACAAAAGGTTTTTTTAGCCTGTTAGTCGAGAGTATTACATATAAAGTGGTAATATTTGCAATTTTTGCTGTCTATCTGGTATATTCTTTTGCTGTCTATCGCTCGTCTATACAAAGCCAGATTAATAAAAATACAAAGGCGCATCTGAGCGAAATTGTGAATGAGTCTCTGGAAAAAGTTCATATAAAAATAAATGATGAGTTCATTGTTGCACACACAATGACTGGATTTTATGGAGAAGACATTGAGCTGTCAATCACGGAAAAACTGCTAAAGGATGCAATGGAAAAACATCCTTTTGAGGGAATTTTAATTCTTGACAAGGATAAACAGTCTGTGTTGAGTGTTGGAAATGTTTCAACTTTTGAAGATGATACATTTATTGACAAAGCAATGGACGGAAAAGATTCAATTTCAAAAATATATAGCATGAATGATGCGGAATACATCAGTCTGGCTGTTCCAATTTTTAGTCAGGAGACACAGGAAGTTTCGAATATTATGATTTGTACCTATGGAATTCAGGAGTTGACAGGAATTTTAGATACTTCGACATTTGAACAGATTGGAACAACATTTATTTCGCAGGAAGACGGAACGCTGGTGGCAAGACCAAAGGCCGTCAAAAAGAATACAAATTTATATGATTTGTTAAATACACTTGATATTAACAATACAACATCAATTCAGAAATTAAAAAAATACTTAAAAAATGGAAGTTCTGGAATTTTGACCTATGGAAAGAGTTCAAAGAAAATCTATGTCTGTTACAATGTGATACCAGACACGGAATGGTATTCCGTATCTGTTGTATCAGCAAGTGCAATTGAACCGATTGTGAAGAGACTTTCCAACTTATCTTACAATTATGCAGTTCAGCTCGGCATTGTAATTGTGATTTACATGATGATTATTTTAGGTATCGATATGAATGTTTTGAGAAAAAAGAAATTAGAAAATCTGCAATAACTATAATTTGAACGCAGATAAGCAATCCCTCGTCTCTAAGGCGTAAAGACGTAGGCGGGATGCGAATATCCAATTTACACCTTCGTTTATCAGAGTCTTATATCAGATTTTGATAAACGAAGGTTTTCTGTTTGTAAAAGTTGTAAGATATGACAATCCGGCGGCCTGTATCAGATTGATTGCCTCATCAAAATGAGAACCAATATCATTTGCGGTATGGGCATCGGAACCAATGGTAATTATCTCGCCGCCAAGTTCCTGATAGCGCTTTATAATATCAAAGCATGGGTTTGGAGCTTCTAGTCCGGAGCGGTATCCGCTGGTATTTACTTCAATTCCTTTGCCTTTGTAAATGAGCTGTTTTAATATCTCGTCTAAAATATCGCCAAATTTTGAATAAGAATAATTTTTGTTCTTGTTTGGGGAATAGCGCACAACGTAGTCTATGTGTCCGTATACATCAAAATCGCTACAGAATTTTAAGTTTTCTATAATAGACTCAAAATATTCCATAAATGCCTCGTTGTCAGTTTTGCCTTCAAAATATTCTCTGTAATAGGGGTCCATTCCGTGTACAAGATGAGAGGAGCCTATCACAAAGTCAAAAGGTTTTGCGTGAATAAAATCTCTGATTTTATCTGCCTTATCAGGCTCTAGACCAATTTCAACACCTTTCTTTATGATTAATCCGGCAGGATGATTTTTTGCAAGATTTGAGATGGAGGTAAAGTACTCATCTTCATTTAATTCAAATAAAATATCATCTGCATAAAAATCAAAGTCCTGATGGTCTGTAATACAAATTTCACTCAGATGTTTTTTTTGAGCAAATGAGACAATATTTTCAAAAGATTCTTCACTGTCTCCAGAAAAATGGGAATGAATATGGTAATCTGCCAAATACATTTTATCTCTCCTTTTTAAAATTCTCTGAAATTTTTATAAAAACCAGTCTGGTTTCAAATGGTTATAAATTTCCTTATTTTTCTATCATATCATAGCTTTTTTAGAAAACAAGTAGTTTATATTTGGTAAAAATGGAAAATTTATACTTGATATTTTTGTGCAAATTAGGTACAATACTTGTAGGTTAAATTTTGAGAAAGAACATAATTATGTCCTACGTCAAATTTTTAACAAACTTTTCAAAATTAATAACTTTAGGAGGAACTAGAAAATGGCAGTAAGAGTTGCAATTAATGGTTTTGGCCGTATTGGTCGTCTTGCATTCAGACAGATGTTTGGAGCAGAAGGATATGAAGTAGTAGCTATCAACGATTTAACAAGTCCTAAGATGTTAGCACACTTATTAAAGTATGATTCATCACAGGGTAAATATGAATTAGCTGATAAAGTTACAGCTGGTGAGGATTCTATCACAGTTGATGGTAAAGAGATTAAAATCTATGCATTCCCAGATGCTAACAATTGCCCATGGGGAGAATTAAACGTAGACGTTGTATTAGAGTGTTCAGGATTCTATACATCAAAAGAAAAAGCACAGGCTCACATTAACGCAGGTGCAAGAAAGGTTGTTATCTCAGCTCCAGCTGGAAATGATCTTCCTACAATCGTTTACAACACAAACCATGAGACATTAAAGGCTGAGGATACAATCATCTCTGCAGCTTCATGTACAACAAACTGTTTAGCACCTATGGCTGACGCATTAAACAAATATGCAGATATCCAGTCAGGTATCATGGTAACAATCCATGCTTACACAGGTGACCAGATGACTCTTGATGGACCACAGAGAAAAGGTGATTTAAGAAGATCAAGAGCAGCAGCAGTTAATATCGTTCCTAACTCAACAGGTGCTGCAAAAGCTATCGGTTTAGTTATCCCAGAATTAAACGGAAAATTAATCGGATCTGCTCAGCGTGTACCTACACCAACAGGTTCTACAACAATCTTAACAGCAGTTGTTAAGGGTGCTGATGTAACAGTTGATGGAATCAATGCAGCTATGAAAGCAGCAGCTAACGAGTCATTCGGATACAATGAGGATGAAATCGTTTCTTCAGATATTGTTGGAATGAGATTTGGTTCATTATTCGATGCTACACAGACAATGGTTAGCAAAGTTGCTGATGACTTATATGAGGTTCAGGTTGTATCTTGGTATGACAACGAGAACTCATACACAAGCCAGATGGTTAGAACAATCAAATACTTCTCAGAATTAGCTTAATTTTGAATAGTTAAGATCCAGAACGGGTCCGGTCTCTTGGGGTCGGACTCGTTTTTTCTAAAAAGTTTTCTGCTCAGAATTTAGGGTTATCAGCAGGATATATAAGATTCTATCTGATTTTCCGAGGAGTTTTCTGAACAGTTAGAAAAAAGTTAATACAGAAAGGAGCACATACAATGCTTAACAAGAAATCAGTTGATGATATCAACGTAAAAGGACAGAGAGTATTAGTTAGATGTGATTTCAACGTTCCACTTGACGCTGACTTAAATATCACAGATGAGAACAGATTAGTAGCTGCTCTTCCAACAATCAAAAAATTAATCGCTGACGGAGGAAAAGTTATCCTTTGCTCACATTTAGGAAAACCAAAGGGAGAGCCAAAGCCAGAGTTATCTTTAGCACCAGTTGCTAAGAGATTAACAGAGTTACTTGGACAGGAAGTTAAATTTGCAGCAGATGCAAACGTTGTTGGCGAGAACGCTAAGGCAGCAGTTGCAGCTATGAATGATGGAGATGTAGTTCTTTTAGAGAACACAAGATACCGTGCAGAAGAGACAAAGAACGAAGATGCTTTCTCAAAAGATTTAGCAAGTCTTTGTGACGTATTCGTAAATGATGCGTTCGGTACAGCTCACAGAGCTCACTGCTCAAACGTTGGTGTTACAAAATATGTTGACACAGCAGTAGTTGGATACTTAATGCAGAAAGAAATTGATTTCCTCGGCAATGCTGTTAACAATCCAGTAAGACCTTTCGTAGCTATCCTCGGTGGAGCTAAGGTTTCTTCTAAGATTCCTGTAATCGAGAACTTATTAAACAAAGTAGATACACTTATCATCGGTGGTGGTATGGCATACACATTTATGGCAGCTCACGGTGAGGAAGTTGGTAAATCTTTACTTGAGGAAGATTACAAACAGTATGCACTTGATATGGAAGAAAAAGCAAAAGCAAAAGGTGTTAAGTTATTAATTCCTATCGATACAGTAGTAGCTGATGATTTCTCTAACGATGCAAACTCTAAGATCGTTGAGAGAGGTGAAATTCCAGCAGATATGGAAGGACTTGATATCGGACCTAAGACAAGAGACTTATTTACAGAGGCTATTAGCGGAGCTAAGACAGTTGTTTGGAACGGACCAATGGGTTGTTTCGAGATGCCTAACTTTGCAAATGGTACAATCGCAGTAGCTAAGGCTTTAGCAGACCTTGAAGATGCTACAACAATCATCGGTGGTGGTGATTCAGCAGCCGCTGTTAACAACTTAGGATTTGGCGACAAGATGACACACATCTCTACAGGTGGTGGAGCTTCTCTTGAATTCCTTGAGGGTAAAGAGCTTCCAGGTGTTGCTGCAGCAAACGACAAATAATTAAAATAAATTTAAGAATAAAACGGCTGTTTGGATACTGACAGTTTTGTGGGGTGTCTGAACAGTTATAAAAATAATGTAACTCAAAGGAGATATGATTATGCGTAAGAAAATTATCGCAGGAAACTGGAAAATGAACAAGACTCCAAGTGAGGCTGTTGCATTAGTAAATGAATTAAAACCATTAGTAGCAAATGAAGAAGTTGACGTAGTATTCTGCGTACCAGCTATCGACATTATCCCAGCTATGGAAGCTGCTAAAGGATCAAACATCGAAATCGGTGCTGAGAACATGTATTTTGAGGAGTCTGGTGCTTATACAGGCGAAATCGCTCCAAACATGTTAACAGACATCGGAGTAAAATATGTTATCATCGGACACTCAGAGAGAAGAGAGTATTTCGCTGAGACAGATGAGACAGTAAACAAGAAAGTATTAAAAGCTTTCGAGCATGGTATTACACCTATCATCTGCTGTGGTGAGACATTAACACAGAGAGAACAGGGTATTACAATTGACTGGATTAGACAGCAGATTAAGATTGCTTTCTTAAATGTTACAGCAGATCAGGCTAAGACAGCAGTTATCGCTTACGAGCCAATCTGGGCTATCGGAACAGGTAAGACAGCTACATCTGATCAGGCAGAAGAAGTTTGTGGTGCAATTCGTGAGTGCATCGCTGAGATTTATGATGACGCTACAGCAGCAGAGATTCGTATTCAGTACGGTGGTTCTGTAAACGCTGGCAACGCAGCTGAGTTATTTGCAAAACCTGACATTGACGGTGGTCTTGTTGGTGGCGCAAGCTTAAAAGCAGATTTTGGAAAGATTGTTAATTATAAATAAATGTTAATTTTTAGTTAGTTTCTACAAATGAGACACTAAAAAAACACCTCTGAGCACATGATTTTTGGTATTTATTACTAATAAAAATGATTCAGAGGTGTTTTTTTTATATTATTAATATCACATTTAATTATCACTTTTCGCATAAAAAATATTTCAAGTGATATAAAAATTGACCTCGTCAATTATTGACGATAGTTTATATTAATGGTATATTTATCATTGAAAACAGTAGGTAAATATTTGCAGATATGTATTTCTATCGCAATATCTGTTGATAAATGCCTATAAATATATGAATAGAAGGAGATTTACAATGAGTAAAAGACCAGTAGTTTTAATGGTACTTGATGGATATGGTATCAATGAAAAGACAGAAGGTAACGCAATTGCACAGGCTAAGACACCTGTTATGGACAAGTTGATGGCTGAATGTCCATTTGAAAAGGGATATGCAAGCGGATTAGCAGTTGGACTTCCAGATGGACAGATGGGTAACTCTGAGGTTGGTCATATGAACATCGGAGCAGGAAGAATTATATATCAGGATTTAACAAAAATCACAAAGATGATTGAAGACGGAGATTTCTATCAGAATGAGGCTTTATTAAAAGCGATGAATAACGCCAAAGAGAACAGCTCAGACCTTCATTTCTTTGGACTCTTATCCGATGGTGGTGTTCACTCACACAACACTCATCTCTATGCATTACTTGAGATGGCTAAGAGAAATGGTGTTGAGAATGTATATGTTCACTGTTTCTTAGATGGTAGAGATACAGCTCCACAGTCAGGTAAGGGATTTATTGAAGAGCTAGAAGCTAAGATGGCTGAAATCGGTGTTGGTAAGATTGCATCTCTCCACGGAAGATATTATGCAATGGACAGAGATAACAACTTTGACAGAGTTCAGAAGGCTTATGATGCACTTGTATTAGGTGAGGGAAATAAAGCAAACTCAGCAGCAGAGGCAATCACAGAGTCTTATGCAAATGATGTGACAGATGAGTTTGTAGTTCCTACAGTTATCTGCAATGACGGAGCACCTCTCACAACAATCAAAGAGAACGACTCTGTTGTATTCTTCAACTTCAGACCAGACAGAGCAAGAGAAATTACAAGAGTATTCTGTGATGATAAATTTGATGAGGCAGCACACAACTTTACAAGAAAGAACGGTTTCTTCAACCTTACATTTGTATGTTTCAAGGATTATGACGAGTCAATCCCTAACAAGACAGTTGCTTTCCCTAAGGAAGACATTGTAAATACATTTGGTGAGTGGCTTGCAAAACATGACAAGACACAGCTTAGAATTGCTGAGACAGAGAAGTATGCACACGTTACATTCTTCTTCAATGGTGGTCTTGAAGAGCCTAACAAAGATGAGGACAGAACACTTGTAAACTCTCCAAAGGTTGCAACATATGATTTACAGCCAGAGATGAGTGCTCCAGAAGTAAGTGAGAAATTAGATGCAGCAATTACATCAGGTAAATACGATGCAATCATCATCAACTTTGCAAATCCAGATATGGTTGGACATACAGGAGTTATGGAGGCAGCAATCAAGGCAGTAGAGAGAATTGATGAGTGTGTTGGCGGAGCAGTTGAGGCTGTGAAGAAAGCTGGCGGAGCATTATTTATCTGTGCAGACCACGGTAACGCAGAGCAGATGGTAAACTATGAGACAGGTGCACCACACACAGCTCATACAACAAACCCAGTTCCATTTATCCTTGTAAACGCAGACCCAGAATACAAATTAAGAGAAAACGGAGCACTTTGCGATATTGCTCCAACACTTCTTGAGTTGATGGAGATGGAAATTCCAGCAGAGATGACAGGAAAATCATTACTTGTAAAATAAAAAAGAAAAATTGGGGTCAGACCCCGCAGTCACGACTAACTTTAGTTAGTTGTAACTGCGGGGTCTGTCCCCTTATTTTGTTTTGAAAATCATGTGTTTCATATTCGAAAAGTAAATTCGGAAGTAGGAATTGATTTCTGCTCCGATAAACATCAGGAACATGGAGGCATAGAGCCAAATCATAAATAACACAATTGTAGTTAAACTTCCATAGGTGTAAGAAAAGTTTGTAAAGTGATTGATATAAACGGATAATCCGTAAGATAGAAATGTCCATGAGCCTGCTGAGAATAATGACCCTGGCAGGATTGTCAGAATATTTCCGACTGTTTTAAATTTTGTCAGTTTATATACTAAAATAAAAAATATTGTTAAAAACAAAATAGAAAGTATATATTTGTGCTGGATAAATACAGCAATAAAATCAGCACCTTTTGGATATTTGGAACGCATTGTGTGATAAATCTGGTTGCTGAATACAAGTAATACCAACGTAATTGTAATTCCGATAACGAATATTAAGGTGTAAATTGCTGCGATAAATCGTAGAAAAAAGTAATTTCTGTTATCTTCGATATGATATACAGAGTTTAGACCGTTGATAATTGCCATAATTCCTTTTCCGGCTGCCCATAAGGACATGATGATTGAAATTGGAAGTACAGAATCTGTGCTTTTTGAAAACAAATCTGTCAGTATCTGATTGATAAATGGCTCAAAAGGTTCGGGCAGTATATTCAAAATTGTTGCATGAAGATATGACTGTGTAATAGGTAAAAACTTTACAAGTGTTAACAATATGGTCAAAAAAGGAATAATGGACATAAACATAAAGAAAGCGGCCTGAGCAGAATACAGTCCTATGTTATCCTTTGCAAGCCGGTCAAAAAATCCTTTGATAACCAGATAAATTTCTTTAATCAAAATAATTCTCCTAAAATATTAAAATATAAGTAAATCTGATTCTATCACGAAAAAAAAATTAAGTAAAGCATACATTGAAAATTCTTCAATTATATGAGATAATAGAAAAAGATGAAACCATTAAGGTGGTTGAATTAAATACTAATTAAATATTAGGTATTGGAGGTAAATGTGAATGTACGATAAATTATATGGGATGATGAATTGGCCATTAATTGAGGGAATTGAGTATACGGATATTGATAATCCGTCAGACCTTTTGGGTCAGCACATCATCGAAGATGGATTATTAGTTCAGGCCTTTATTCCAGATGCTGCAAAAGTTTCTATCAAATATGATGGAAAAAAATCTGAGATGTATAAGATGGATGAGGAAGGTTTCTACGCTACTATTATTGACTCAGATAAGACAATTCAGTACAAGTATGAGATAGAAAAAGATGGAAATACATATGAGATGTATGATGCTTATTCATTCTATATGCAGGATTTAATTTATGAATACAGAAAGTTTAATGCTGGTATTGCATATTCTGCTCATGAGTTTATGGGCGCACACCATCAGACAATTTCAGGCGTTGATGGAGTGAGATTCTGTGTGTGGGCTCCAAATGCACTGAGAGTCAGTGTTGTTGGTGATTTCAACAACTGGGACGGCAGAATCCATCAGATGTCAAGAATTGAAGATACAGGTATTTTTGAGATATTTATTCCGGAAGTACAGGCTGGTGCCATGTATAAATTTGAGATTAAGAAAAAAGGCGGCGAAAATCTCTTAAAATCAGACCCATATTCGTTTAAAGTAGAGAGTTTCCCAGGAAATGCCTCACTTGTTCCTGAGAAAGATGAATTCAAGTGGAGTGATGTCGAATGGTTTAAGAAAAGAGATTCTTTTGTGGCAGAAAATTCTCCTATTTCTATTTATCAGTTTGATGTGACTGATTTTATGACAACAGAAGGAGCTACTTATAAGACTATTGCAAAAGACGTGGTGGACTATGTTTCAAAAATGGGATATACACATGTTGAACTCTTACCATTTGCAACTACATATAGAGAGGATTCAGAAGATTATATTCCGGAATTTATATATGCGCCTGATACAAAATATGGAACAGCATCCGATTTAAAATTCCTCATAAATTCTCTCCACGCAAAAGGCATTGGTGTGATTGTAGATTGGACACCAACAAGTTTTGGAGAATCTGAAAATGGATTATCTTATTTTGATGGAAGTTGTCTCTATGAGAGTCAGAATCCAAAGAGAGCAATTAATCCATCGACAGGAGCCCATATGTTTAATTATGGCAAAACGGAAGTTACAAACTATCTGCTTGCAAATGCGTTTATGCTCGTAGATGAATTCCATTTTGACGGAATTAGTATTGTAAATATTGCTGAGATGTTATATCACGATTACAATAGAAAATCAGGTCAGTGGGAGCCAAATATCTATGGCGGTTCACAGAATTTAGAGGCAATTGAGTTTATTAAACACTTTAATTCGATTCTTCATAAAACAAGAAAAGGTATCCTGACACTGGCAGATGACAATTCCGGCATGCCAAATATGACTGGTGTGGTTGGAGAGGACTGTCTTGGATTTGACCTCAAATTAAATCACGAGTGGAAGAAGGATTTCCTTGAATATATGTCAGTACCTGCATATCTCAGAGAATCTCATTACAATGATTTATCACTCAGCATGGTTTACCAGTATAGTGATAATTTTGTTGTCGGATTTGATGCAAAAGAGTTTACAGATGGCAAATCTTCTATGATTAGCAGAATGGCTGGAGATACAGAAGAGAGTAAGTTTGCAAATATGAAACTTGCACTTGCATATGAATTTGTACATCCGGGTAAGAAAATTCTTTTTGCCGGACAGGATATGGCAACATATGAAGAGTGGAGTAAAACAGCACCATTGGATATGGATGTTTTAAAAGAGGACAAGCACAAGGATATTAATGCACTTGTAAAGGCACTGAATAAAATATATAAAGATGAAAAAGCGCTTTTTGAACTTGATGATGAGGTTGAGGGATTTGAGTGGATTAATAATATTTCTGCAAGAGAGAGTGTACTCACTTTTGTAAGAAAAGGAAAATCAGAAGATGATTTACTTCTTGTAGCATGTAATTTCGATGCTGTTGACAGAGAAGATTATAAGATTGGTGTCCCAGTAAGAGGAAAATATAAAGAGATTTTCAACACAGACAGCAAGACATTTGGCGGTACAGGATTTACAAATCCAAGATTAAAACAATCTAAGACAGACGAATGTGATGGAAGAGAAGAATCTGTTCGCGTAAATCTTGCCGGTTTAAGTATTTCCATTTATAAA
>ONXS01000047.1 GCA_900321855.1 uncultured Eubacteriales bacterium
GTGCATTGTAATTTGTAAATGAGAAACCTGTTCCTGTACTCTCAAATTCATTATAAGGAATAACGGTATCTTTCAGTCCACCTGTCTCTCTTACAATAGGAATTGTTCCATATCTGAGAGCCATCAACTGACTAAGTCCGCAAGGCTCAAATAGAGAAGGCATTAAGAAAGCATCACAGGCTGCATAAATCTTGTGAGATAAATCCTCTGAATAATAGATATTTGCAGATACCTTATTGCCGTATTTCCAGTCAAAGTAACGGAACATATTTTCATATTTTTCTTCACCTGTTCCAAGAACTACGAGCTGGATGTCGTCATTACACATCTCATCCATGACATGTGCAATTAAGTCAAGCCCCTTCTGGTCTGTCAGTCTTGAGACAATACCAATCATAAACTTGTTATCATTTACTTCAAGACCTAACTGCTGCTGTAAATCTCTCTTATTTTTTACTTTTTCTTTTCTGAAATTAATTGCGTTGTATTTAAATGGAATTCTGTAATCTGTCTCAGGATTGTATTCGTTGTAATCAATACCATTGACAATACCACACAAATCATGACTTCTTGCGCGGAGCAGACCATCTAATCCCTCGCCATAAAACTCTGTCTTAATTTCTTCTGCATAAGTCTCACTAACCGTTGTGACATAATCTGCATAGGCAATTCCACCTTTGAGCATATTCGCATCTTCTTTTACACGCATCTTATCGATTGTAAAATAGTAATCTGAAAGACCGGTATCTTCCTGAATTGTCTCAACATCCCATACACCCTGGAATTTGAGATTATGTATTGTGATAATGGACTTCATATCCTTGTAGAAATCACCTGCTCTGAAACTGTCTTTCATATAGATTGGAACAAGTGCTGTCTGCCAGTCATGACAGTGAACAATATCCGGCTTAAATCCAACAACCGGAAGAATAGATAATGCAGCTCTTGAGAAAAACGCAAATTTCTCAAGGTCGTATTTCAAATCTCCGTATGGTTTTGCTCCTCCAAAATATGCCTCGTTATCGATAAAATAAAATGTAATTCCATCATGAACAAGTTTGAATACTCCGACATATTTACTCTTGTATCCAATGTCCATATAAAAATATGAGATAAATTCGAGCTGCTCTGTAAAATGCCATGGCATACTTAAATACTTAGGTAAAACAACTCTCACATCAAAATATCTCTTGTCAAAACATTTTGGCAAAGATCCTACAACATCGGCAAGTCCTCCTGTTTTCATAAAAGGAACTGACTCTGATGCAACGAATAATATATTCTTCATAAACCCTCCAATTCTAAGAGCATGTACACTCTTAACAATTAATCATCTGTTTTTTTCAAAAAATGAGTTATAACAGATTAGATCAAATCTATTATAACTCATTTTAACATTATTTTAAAGTAAAACTTTATGACGCATTACATTTGTACTCTAATCGTATCTTGTCCGCAATCAGTGCAATAAACTCAGAATTTGTTGGTTTTCCTTTCATTTTGTTTACCGTGTAACCAAAAATGCTGTCGATTACTTCAATCTCACCTCTTGTCCACGCAACCTCTATTGCGTGTCGAATTGCTCTCTCCACTCTGCTTGATGTTGTTCGATTCATCTCTGCAATGGTAGGATACAAAGATTTTGTGATTGAATTCAACATGTCCGGATCTTTGATTGATAGCATAATCGCATCTCTCAAAAACTGATACCCTTTGATATGTGCCGGAATTCCAATCTCATGAATCACCTGAGTGACATCGTTCTCTAAATTTCTCTCTATGTACTGTTCTTTATTTTCAAACGCCTTAATCTTTCTCGGTTCAAAATTTGTTCTCTTTATGGAATTTTTGACATGTTTTACTCTATTTAAAACCATCTCATTGTCAAAAGGTTTCAAAATATAGTAAGATGCTCCAAGTTCAAACGCATCATCTGTAATCGACTCCCTTCCCACTGCAGATAATACAATAAACACTGGCTTTTTCTTCATGTTACTCTTATGATTGATTTTCTCCATGACTGCGAGGCCGTCAAATTTTGGCATAATCACATCTAATAACGCCACATCTGGTTGTTTTTCTGAAATAATGTCTATCGCCTCTTCCCCATTTTTCGCCTTACCCACTATTTCAATTTCCTCGTCCGTTTTCAGAATTTCCTCAAGTAACTGCAAAATTCTCTCATTGTCGTCAGCAATCACAATTTGTGTTTTCTCCATAATATTCAATTTTCCTCCCTGAATTAATTATTCGAGAACATTATATAAAGATGTTCCAAATTTTTCAAGAGGATATTTTCGTATTTATTCGACAGATTTCGACAAATCATTCCTCGCTTATCATTGTTTCGATAAAAATTCCGTAACCTCTTGTCGGATCATCGACAAACACATGTGTCAATGCACCGATTAATTTTCCGTTCTGAATAATCGGACTTCCACTCATTCCCTGCACAATACCACCTGTCATATCCAACAGTCTTGTATCTGTTATTTTGACAACCATTCCCTTATCTTTACAATTTCCTGACTGATTCACGTCCTCTATTTCGACTTCAAAATCCTCACTTTTTCCGTCCATCATACATCTTAAAGTTGCTTTCCCTGTCGAAATTTCCTTCTTCAGTGCGATTGGCAATTTTTGTTTCGGAAGTTCCGAAAGAAGTTTTTCATTTGCAATACCAAAAATGCCATAATTGGTGTTTCCCGTAATCATTCCAAGCTCATTTTCTTTTTCGTATCGAATAGAGCCGAGCAGACCTCCCGGATTCCCTGCTTTTCCCTTTTTGATTCCCCATATATTTGCGTGATATAAAACACCATTTTCAGAGCTCAGAAGGTTTCCGGTATCCACATCTCCAATTCCATGTCCCAGTCCTGCAAATACACCGTCCTCTGTCACATAAGTCAGCGTTCCAATTCCCTGAGAGTCATCACGCACCCAGATTCCCGTTTTATACTGATTTTCACCAATAGAAACAGGTTTTAATTTCACATTGATGAGCGTCTGGTTTCTTCGAATTCCAAGCTCAATCTCATCTTTTCCATATTTGTTAATCAAAAATAATAATTGAGATTTTGAACTCACCTTAATTCCATTCAGAGAGACAATATAGTCATCTTTTAACACCAGATTTTTCGCAGGATATATGGAATTTCCATTTATGTCCTTTACAGCCTCTGTGTCGATGACCATCACCCCGTTTGTATGCAGATAGATTCCAATTTGAAACCCACAGGGTATCACTTCTTGTTTTGAAATAACATTGACACGAATATCTTTTAGAGAAATAACTCCCAGTAATTTTGCACTCACTTTATACTCACTTACCAGATTTTTGTTGACTTTCAATGAAGTTTCTACATATTTTTCTTTTTCAAACCGAACCGGATAATTGGACTGCAAGGTCACTTGTTCTCCGTAAAAACACGAAATTTCATCCGGTATACTGGCCTGAATAGTTTTATATGAATAAAAACACGTAAATATTCCCGATGCAACAAATATCATAATTAATACTCTTTTAAATTTTTCTTTTTTATCCATAAAAAAACCACCCTCATACACTTATTCTTACATAATAAGTATATGCGAATGGTAAGTTTTAAAACTGTAAATTATTGTAAAAGCATTTGATTGTTTTTCTTCAATTCTATCGCATTTTGTCTCACAGCATCTGTAATTGTCACGCCGCCCAACATTCGCGATAATTCATCAATTGTCTCTTCTTCATTCAATGGCTTGATAGATGTTGTTGTGACATTGTCATTTGCCGATTTTTCAATGAGAAAATGAGTGTCCGCCATCGAAGCAATCTGTGGCAGATGTGTGATACAGATGACTTGGTGAACTTTGCTCAGTTCCTTGAGTCGAATTGCTACCATCTGGGCTGTTTTTCCACTAATTCCGGTATCTATCTCATCAAAAATCAAGGTATCAATCTCATCTTTTGATGCCATAATCGTCTTGATTCCGAGCATAATTCTCGACAATTCTCCGCCAGATGCCACTTTATCTAATGGTTTTAAGCTTTCTCCCGGATTTGTCGTTATCATAAATGTGACAGAATCTGTACCATTTGATGAAAAATCTCTCTTTTCTTCAAACATAATATCGAATTTTGCCTCCAAAAAGTTCAGACCTTTTAGGACATTTTCTATATTCTGAGCAAGAACTGCGGCTGCTTTTTTTCTCTCCTTTGACAATTTTTCACTCAAAGTCGTAAGTTTCTTCTCAGCGGCAGCCTTCTGTTTCAATATCTCTTCTTTTTTCTCTTCCAGATGAATGAGTGTGTCGAGTGTCTGTTGCTGTTTTTGTAAATAGTTTAAAATATTTACAACAGGGTCCGAATCGGTTCGCTCCCGCTCATACTTTTGACGGAGCGTATTTAGCAAATCCAGACGTTCTTCTATCTGGCGACATTCTTCTTCATCATAAGATGTCGAATCCATATAAGTGCGCACAGAGCGTTTTACGTCATCGCAAATATTTTCCAAAGTACCAAGCGACTCCGAAATATCTTTCAAATCCTCATCGTGTTCCGATGCAGTTATTGACATTCCATATGCTTTCGATAAACGGTCCGAAACTGCCCCCTCATCTTCTTCTATCAGATAATAAATTGCCCGCATCAGCTCATCAATTTCTTTTGAAGCAGACATTTTTTTGTAGTCGTGTTCTAGTTTTTCATATTCGCCAACCTTCAGTCCGGCGTTTTCTATCTCATCGATTTCATACTGACAGAAGGAAATCTCTCTCTGTCTGCTCTCATCATCTAAATCATATGTTTCAAGTTCAGCTTTAATAGCCTGATATTCTCTGTATTCCAAACTTATTTTTTGTTTCAGGTCACACACAGTCTCACCGGCAAAATCATCGAGAATTTCAAGCTGCTTTGATTCTTTTAACAGAGACTGGTGATCATGCTGACCATGTATATCAATCAGCAATTCCGTGATTTTTCTGAGATTTGTCACTGTATAAGTCTCATTATTGACCTTAATGACACTTCTTCCATTCACAATTTTCCTTGAAATAATCAGAGTTTTCTCATCATCCAGAAAGATACCGAATTCTTTTAATTTTTCTTCTGTACTTGCATTTTGTATCTGAAAAATCAATTCTACGAATCCCGATTTTGAGGAATCTCTGACAATATCTTTCGGAACTTTTCCCCCAAGTGCAATGAGTATGGAGCCAATGATAATGGACTTACCCGCACCAGTTTCTCCAGTCATAATGTTTAACCCCTCAGAAAAAAATACCTCTTCTTTGTCAATTAATGCAAGATTTTCAACGTTTACATTGACAAGCATAGTTTTCCACCTCTAACTTTCCAGTAATTTATTTATTTTGTCCATAACAATAATTGTATCATCTACGCTTGAAATTGCACACATAATGGTATCATCCCCAGCAATGCAGCCAACGATTTCATCCCACTGCATCGCATCCAGAGTAGCAGCAACTGCCATAGCAAGTCCCACTCCAGTCTTGATAACCAAAATATTCTGTGCCATCGCCATCGACACAAAGCCCTCTTTTAAAATACTTATATTTTTGCTCACATTGACCGATGTGTGATTTTGATACACACTATAAATATGTCTTCCATTTGTATTCTTTTTTACAAGCTTTAGCTGGCGAATATCCCTCGACACAGTTGCCTGAGTGACATTATACCCTTCTTTGTTTAACATCGCAGCAAGCTCTTCCTGTGTCTCAATATCATATGTATTAATCAGTTCAATGATTTTTTTATGTCTTTCTATTTTCATTCTACACACTCCAAATCAGATTTTTATCAGTTCATTTTACTATGCAGAATTTCAACAAAACTCATTCTGTTTAATTTCATAATTTTCGTAGATAAATCTGATTTTTTAATTTTTATTAAATCTCCTTCTCTCAGTTCAAACGAAACATCCCCGTCAAAATATACGGCATTGGAACACTCATTCCTGTGTCTGTCCGGACATATTTCGATTGTGATATTGGAATCAGCGGACAAAACAATACTTCTCGACCCCAGCGTATGGCAGCAGATTGGAGTAATTACCATAATATTCGCTCCCGGTTCTACAATCGGACCACCTGCTGACAGGTTATAAGCTGTCGACCCTGTAGGGGTAGATATAATGATTCCATCTGCACTGTACAGATTCAAAAATTCGTCATTGACAAATACCTTAAAATCAATCACTTTTAGCATAGAAGACCTTGTAAATACAATATCGTTCAGTGCAATATCTCTGTATATACACTCACCATCTCTGTATACATCGCCAGAAATCATGATTCGGGATTCGATTTTATAATTTTCATCTGCAATCATAGAAATCATATCATCGATATGTTCCAACTCTACTTCTGCCAAATATCCAAGTGTGCCCAGATTTACGCCGAGCATCGGAATATCCAATGATGCCAAATCTCTTGCAGCCTGAATCAGCGTTCCATCTCCACCCACAACAATGATGCAGTCAATGTCGCTCTCTACTTTTGAGGCATCGGTATATTTATAATCCGGGTTTGTGATTTTGCAGTTCTCCTGCATCTGATAACTCATTCCATATTTTTCTATTGCAGAAATTACCTGATTTGTCACTGCGAAATTTTTATCTTTTTGAGAATTAGAAATAATATAAAATTTTTTCATTATCTTTTATTCTTCTTTCTCTCTTCTTTATTCATCATCTTTTTTGTCCAGATTTTCATGTGCAGCAGTTACGATTTTCTCCACATTCTCCATATCAAAGTCACCTGTAACATCTTTTTTGATGTGCATCAGATACTCAATATTTCCCTTAGGTCCTTTGATTGGCGAATAATCCAGTCCTAACACAAGAAATCCATGATTCATTGTAAAATCAAGGATAAATTCCACTACTTCTCTGTGTACTTTTTTATCTCTGACGACACCATTTTTTCCGACTTTATCTTTTCCTGCCTCAAATTGTGGCTTAATCAGACAGACCATCTCACCGTGTTCAGATAAAATTTCATGAATGACCGGAAGAATTTTAGTCAGTGAAATAAATGAAACATCAACCGATGCAAAATCAATTTCATCTGCAATATCTTCATTTGTCAGGTATCTCGCATTTGTTCCCTCCATACACACAACTCTCTCGTCATTTCGAAGTTTCCAGTCTAACTGACCGTGTCCCACATCGACAGAGTACACTTTTACGGCACCATTTTGCAACATACAATCTGTAAATCCACCGGTAGAAGCTCCAATATCCATACACACTTTTCCATCAATTGTGACATCAAAATTCGCCATTGCCTTTTCAAGTTTCAGTCCTCCGCGACTGACATATTTTAATGTATTTCCATGAATTTCAATTGGCGCATTTTCATCAAATGTCTGACCTGCCTTATCTTCACGCTGATTGTTTACAAAAACATTTCCACTCATAATAATTGCCTTCGCTTTTTCTCTAGAAGAAGCGAGCCCTTTTTTTACAAGCAAAACATCAAGTCTTTCTTTCATAATAGTATTATATAATTCCTTCCATAGCGATATTTATAACTTTAATCTGTTTTCTATTTTTCTGACAATGCTGTCCGCATCAAGTCCTATCTCTTTTTTGAGTAAATCAACATTTCCATGTTCCACATACTGATTTGGAACTGCAATTTGAACAACATCCATATCCAGTTTCAATTCTCGCACAAAACGATTCACTCGTTCTCCATATCCGCCATTTAATACGTTTTCTTCCATCGTAACGATGAGACTATGATGGTCATTTAACTCAATCATAATTTCTTCGTCTAATGGTCTGATAAATCTTGCATTAATAACAGAGACATGATATTCCTTTTCCTTTAGCATATCTCTGACTTTTATGGCTGTCTCAACCATAGAACCTACTGCCACAAGCGCAATGTCACACTCCTGATAAATCCACTCACTTTTTCCAAATACAATCGGCGTTTTCCATTCTTTCAGACCACTAAAAGCAGTTCCTCTCGGATACCTGATTGCAAGCGGATGATTAAAATCTTTTGAAAATTCAATCATATCAAATAATTCATATTTATTTTTCGGTGCCATAATATTCATGTTTGGTATGTTCGACAAATACGACAAATCAAAAATTCCCTGATGTGTTTCTCCGTCATTTCCAACCAAACCTGCCCTGTCCACTGCAAATACAACAGGTAAATCCTGAATACAGACATCATGAAGTATCTGATCATAGCCCCTTTGCAGAAATGAAGAATACACGGCAAAATACGGTTTCATGCCCGCTGCTGCAAGACCCGCCGCAAAAGTCACAGCGTGTCCCTCTGCAATTCCCACATCAAAAAATCGTTCCGGATATTTTTGCTTGAACTTTTTCAATCCGGTACCATCTGGCATTGCAGCAGTGATAGCAACAATTGTGTCATCATCTTCTGCAATACTGACAATGGCTCTTGAAAAAATATCGGTCCATGTAGACTTTGTCTTTTTGGCAACAGGCTGCCCTGTCTCGATATGAAAAGGTCCCACTCCGTGAAATGCTGATGGATGCTTCTCAGCAGGAAGATAGCCTTTTCCCTTCTGTGTCATCATATGAATAATAACTGGATGATCCAGTTTTTTTGCCTCTTTTATAATCTTGACCATTGCAGATATATTGTGTCCATCTACAGGTCCAAGATAAGTAATTCCCATATCTTCAAATAACATTCCCGGAATTACCAGTTGCTTGATGCTGCTCTTCGTCTTTCGAATTTTGTCAACCAGCTTGTCTCCGATGACCGGAATCCTGTTCAGTGTATCCACGACACCATTCTTCATATCATTATAAAATTCACCTGCTCTCATAGATGTCAGATAGGAAGACATTCCGCCAACATTTTCAGAAATAGACATATTATTGTCATTTAAAATAATAATAAAATTACGATTAATACTTGCTGCATTATTCAGAGCCTCAAATGCCATACCTCCAGTAAGCGCACCGTCCCCGATGACTGATACGATTGTAGAATCATTTCCTGTAATCTCATTAGCTGCAACCATTCCAAGTCCTGCTGAAATTGAAGTAGAACTGTGTCCGGTCTCAAATGGATCACATTCGCTCTCCCTTCGTTTTGGAAAACCACTCATTCCGCCATAATCTCTGAGTGTATCAAAATAATCTTTTCTTCCAGTCAGGATTTTATGAGTATAAGACTGATGTCCGACATCAAAAATAATCTTGTCTTTCGGCAAATCCAAAGCCAGATGCAACGCCATTGTCAGTTCCACAACTCCGAGATTCGAGGCAAGATGACCACCTTGTTCACTAATCTTCTGAATCAGAAACGTTCTTATCTCATCTGCGAGAACAGAGTATTCTTCTTTTGGTATTTCTTTTATATCATTTAATTCATTAATTTTTTCAAGAACCATATGTATACCCTCATTATTTTTTTCTGTAAACAAGATGATGAATTAACTCTGTCAGGAACACATTGTCCTCATTTAATTCACGAAGTATCAAAATCGCCTCTTCCGAAAGCTGTTTCACTTTTTCTGATGCAGCCTCAATTCCAAGCAATGTAACATAGGTTGATTTGTTATTTTTCTCATCGGATAAGACAGGTTTTCCGAGAACTTCTGTTGTACTTGTCACGTCAAGAATATCGTCCTGTATCTGAAAAGCCTTACCAACATTGGATGCAATTTTCTCAATACTTTGAACTTCCTGTTTAGTCGCACCGGCAAGAATTGCTCCTGCTACCATCGATGCCTCTATCAGAGCTCCTGTTTTCAGTTCATTGATATAATCCAGCGTCTCAATATCAATATCTGAATTTTCATTTTTAATATCTACAACCTGTCCGCCAATCATACCAAAGGCACCCGCTTTGGTTGCAATATAGTCAAGTGCATCAAGTGCACGGTCTTTATCTTTTGCAGCTTTGATGCCTTTCAATCCCATCTCAAACGCATAATTGAGCAGGGCATCACCACAGAGCACCCCCATAGCTTCTCCGTAGACTGCATGTGTCGTCTTTCTGCCCCTGCGATACTCATCATTATCCATTGCCTCTAAATCATCATGTACAAGCGAATATGTATGAATCAACTCAATCACAGTCAAAAAATAAGAGACATCCTCATCCCTGCCGTGAAACAGTCTGCTTGTTTCTAGCATCAGCATTGGTCTGAGTCTCTTTCCTCCCGACTGAACACTATAATTCATTGCCTCATAAATCTCCGCCTGTTTATCCGAATTTGACTTACTGCTGTCAATGAGACTGGAATATATAATATTCTCAATATAATCTACTCTTTTATTTAATTCTGTCTTAAAATCCATATTCAACTCTCACTTCCATTTATCTCAATTAGTTGCTTTTCCACTCCATCAATTGTTCCTCTGCACAAATCACACAGCTTTTTTCCTTCGCTGTATAATCGGAATGAGTCCTCTAACGAGACATCTTCCCTGTCCATTTGTTTTACAATCTCATCAAGTCTTGCTAAATTCGCTTCAAGAGCCTGAGTGTTATCCATCTATATCCTCCGTTATCCTGTCATATATTTTATGTGAAGTTACAACAGCCTGCATTTCACCGTCTCTCAACTGTATCTTGACTATATCCTGATTTTGAACTTCCGAAATAGTTGTAATTGGTTTTGAATCCTGATTTGTAATATATGCGTAGCCACCGGATAATTTATTTAGTGGTGACAATCCGTATAATTTCTGCTGCAGCAAATCTAAAGAGTTTCTTTTGCTCATAATCTTATGACTCATCAGCATCAGCAACTTTTTCTCAACATTCTCTATATATTTTTGTCTCTCATCTAACCTGCTCTTTGGAGAAAGTTTTTCAATTTTCCACTCCAATGTCTGAATTTTATCACGATATTGTTTCATTCTGACATTCATTTGTCTGTCAATCTTGCCCTGATACTGTTCAATTCTCTGCATCAGTTCAGAATAACTAAAAACTGCCATTGCCGCTGCCGCTGTCGGAGTGATTGCTGTCGCATCTGCCACAAGGTCAGAAATCGAGACATTGATATTGTGACCTACAGCAGAAATGACAGGTGTATTACACTCAAAAATGGCACGTGCGACAATCTCCGTATTAAATGCAGCTAAATCTGTCGTGCCACCACCACCTCGTCCAACAATAATGACATCTACACCATATTCATCCAGCACACGCACTCCATTTGCGATACTTCCCGGTGCCATATCTCCCTGTACTCTGGCATTATACTGAACAATCTGGACATAAGGATTTCTCTCTTTTGCAGCATTGATAATATCTCCGGATGCGGCACCACCCGACTTCGCAGATGCTGTCACAACTCCAATTACAGAGGCATATTTCGGTATTGGTCTTTTGTACACCGAATCAAACATACCCATTTCTTCCAGTCGGTTTTTCAACTCCAGATATTTTGCATATTCATCTCCAGTTCCGTTTTCCTCAACAGTACGCACATTTATCTGATACTGTCCACTCTTTAAATAAAGATCAATTTTTCCTTTTACAATAACTTTCTTTCCGGCCTCAATTTTTGTCTTGATATTCTTCATGCTGTATCTGAGTGCCACACATAAAAGTTTTGAATTACTATCCCCGATGCTAAAATAAATACCAGTGGAATGATAGGTAGACTGAACCACTTCTCCCGAAACAGATATTTCGTTTCCGGTGGCAAAATCCTCACGTATCAACCCACTGACATATGTGTTTATTTCTGTAACTGTAAAAACTTTTGCCATAAATTACAGTAGTTTTGCGAGCACACCATTAATAAATGATGAGGATTCCTCTCCACCATAAATTTTGGCAATCTCAACCGCCTCGTTAATTGCAACAGCAGTTGGAATATCATCATCATATTTCATCTCGAAATATGCAAGTCTCAAAATAGATAAATCAACATAATTGATTCTGTTTACTTTCCATTTTTCAACCTTTTCATCGATAGTCTGGTCAATTTCAGGGATATGTTCCATTACTTCTTTTACACGCGATGTAATATATTCCGAATCCTGCACATCAATCTTTAATTCGGGATCTTCTAAATATAATGTAATCTGCTCTTCCATCTCTTCTGATGAGTAAAAGAAAGCTCTGTATAATATTCTAAATATATGTGTTCTTAATTCTCTTCTTGTCATAAAATTACAAGCTCCTATATGATTTTATTCTTAACGTATCTGATTATTTTGCAGGTGCAACTGTAATATTTGCAATTCTGATGTCTACCTTATTTACGGCAAGACCTGTCATAGTCTCAATGGCATTTTTTGCCTTTTCCTGTACTTTTAAAGAAATTTCTTTGATGCTGTATCCAAATTTAACATTCAGAGTTAACTCAACATCAACGCCGTCCTCTGTTACAATAGCTTTTACTCCCTTTGAAAGATTTTTCATGCCAAGTTTTGATACCAACTCATTTGTGATATTTCCAGTCATTGCTGCCACACCTTCCACTTCAGTTGCTGCAAGAGCTGCAATAATTGCGACAACATCATCTGCAATTCTTACCTCTCCAAGATCATCATCGTGTATTGTATGAATATTTCTATTTTCTTCCATAATATGTTTCATATCCTCCATTTCAAGTATTTCAACATTTATTTTCATTATATCAGAACTACTAATAATTGCAACTAATTTTCTGTCGTTATCGGTGTAATTACAATGGAAGATGCGTTAAAACCTGTTTTTCTTTTTACAATATCCTCAATCTGTGCGCGCTGTTTATCATCAACATCGGTCAGATTTACAACAACATCTACATTCTTTTCATTCACGCTGACTACAACATCGTGAAATCCTTTTGCCTCGAGCAATGTCTCCACCTCATTTTCAAGTTCTGCCGTCTCTGTCATATGTATCATTTCTTTTGAGACATCTGCTTTCTGCTCTTCGGAAAGATTTCCGTTATTTAACATATTCATGAGTGTTTCTTTGTTCTTTGCTCGCAACTGTTCTCTTGACAGTCTCGCATTTGCCGAAAATGCTCCTGTATTTGTCAAAATCGCTGTACCCGGTTCATAATTATCCCCCGTCTCTGTGACAGCCTCGTCATCTGCCTCCTCACTTGGCACAGAGAGTTCTTCTTTCTGTACTTCTTGACTTTCCTGCTGCGTTTCCTCAGGATTTTTGCTGACCTGCTCATTGACTGCTCTAGAATCACTCACTGTTTTTGAATTTTTCTTGGCGCGCAGCGTAATATCTTTTACATTGTTCTCGCTATAATTCAAATAGCCTGCAACTGCGATTAAAATTGCAAGAGTTGTGATAATAACTTGATTTTTAAATGGAAACTTTTTCACTATATCCTCCATAATTTAAATTCCTATTACTGATATTTTATGCGACTCAATATGAAATAATGCTAACAGCATATTTGTTATTTTTAGTATATTTTCCGGACTTGCATCTCCTTTCACAATAACTGCGATTCCTTCAATTTCAGGTTCATTCTCCTTGATGACATAAGGTGTCTGACCTCCTGTTTCATCTCTCCCATACACCACCTCTTCTCTTTCTCCACTGCTCTCTTTTAATACGACATCTTCCCTTCCTGATTTTAAAGTCAGGTATACTTGTGCATCTGTAATGCCATTTATCTTTACAATCATATTTCGTATCTTCTGCTCTGTATAAGTACAATAATCTGCCGCCACATTTTCCTGAGTGACTACTTTCCTGTTTTTCGTATTCCCCTGTTTTTTTGTTGGAACGGATAATACAATCAGCGCAATTCCACACAGTGCAATGATTACCAACTGCTCCGGTCCCATCATCTTTATGATATTTTTTACAGAGAAAGCACTTTTTTCCTTCATAACCACAATCCTTTCTAACTCTTGATTTCAACGACAGACAAATCCTCCACATTCAGATTTTCACTTATAATCTGTCTGATATAATCACATTTTGCCTTATCTGCACCGGATGTTGTAATCACAATTTTCTCATAAATAATACCTTCATCTTCAATTCTGCATGTTACAAGCACCTCTGACGGCACAATCCTTCTATTTGTCAATATCTGGCGGATATATTCAGATGTTTTTTTGCCCGCAATGTCCAATTGCTGCTGTTCGATTTCATGATTTACCGATTTTACAGATTGATATTCCTCTCCAATTCCAAAGTTCATCAATTTTCGTGTGACGTCATTCTCAATTTCCTGCGAATCCGTAAAAATCTTCAATGGCTGCAATACAATTAAAATCAAAATCATTCCCGTAATCAGTTTTAAATATTTTTTATATCCCTCACTCACAATCAGAAGAGAACATATATGATAAATCAGCATGAATATTGTAATATTCCTGATGTATTCCACAAAAAACCTCCCTCTCATATCACAGGCAGATAATGCCGATTGTCAGTTCTAACATCAAAAAATTATAAATTAAAATTTTTAATATCATCTCCCCGCCTTCTGCCACAATCTCCAGACAAGAAACTATTCTCGAATCGGATATTGGCTGAATCACAGCCTCTAAAAGCTTATACGAAAAAACAAAAACAAGCGCCTTGCATACAGGTGCAAGAATCAAGACAAGCAAAAAAATCACCGCCGCAAGTCCGAGTGAGTCTCGAATTGCCTTCCCCGCCCCCATAATCAGTCCGGTAATTGGAAGACTGCTGTCTTTCGAGATATTCTGAATTATAGTTTCAATTCTGCCTCCCTGAGAGCCTGCAATCATCTTTTGTATCACATTCAGACTCACAATCCCTCCAATAAAAAATTTAACAGAAAACTCCAGTGTCTTTTTGATAAAACCACATGTTTTTGAAAAATAATCCTCCTCGCCAAGTTGATTAATCAGTCCAACACAGACATAAAAACAAATCATTGGAAACGCCAGTTTTAAAAAAAGCAATTCAGAAAATTTTACAATGATGAGGGCAATTTCATAAAAGACCAGCGCCTCTGATTTCGATACAATTCCAATGGATACCGCATACACAGGAATCACTGCCGACAAAAAATCATTCGAAGACTGCAAAATCTGTCTGCCCATATCAGAAATTTTGTAAAA
>ONXS01000008.1 GCA_900321855.1 uncultured Eubacteriales bacterium
ATCTCAATTCTCCGCGGTACACCACTGATGTTACAGTTACTTGTAGTATTCTTTGGACCATATTATGTGTTTGGAATGAGAGTATCATCTAACTTTAGATTCTATGCAGTTATCATTGGATTCTCACTGAATTATGCAGCATATTTTGCTGAAATTTTCCGTTCTGGTATTGAGGGAATTCCAGTAGGACAGAGAGAGGCGGCTGATGTACTTGGATACTCAAGAGCACAGACATTTACAAAGATTATCTTCCCTCAGATGGTGAGAAGAGTTATTCCACCGGTGACAAACGAGGTAATTACACTTGTCAAAGATACATCACTTGCATTTGCTCTTGCATATACAGAGATGTTTACACTTGCAAAACAGGTGGCAGCAGCCAGAGCATCTGTTATGCCATTGTTCGTAGCAGGTATCTTCTACTACATCTTTAACTTTGTAGTGGCAGTAATTATGAACTATATTGAGAAAAAAATGAATTATGACAAGGAGTAAGATTATGGCAAAGAATGATAATGTGAATAAAAACGAAAAACTCCTTGAAATCAAAAATCTGAAAAAGAGTTTTGGTTCTCTGGAAGTTTTAAAAGACATTTCTTTAAATGTGAAACGCGGTGAAGTTGTATCAATTCTTGGTCCTTCCGGCTCAGGAAAATCAACATTGCTTAGATGTGCAACACTCCTTGAAAAAGCAGATGATGGAGATTTGATTTATGATGGAAAATATGCGTTCAAGAGTCAGGACGGAAAGGCAGTATATTCATCAAAATCTGAGATTAAAGAAGTAAAAAATATTTTTGGACTTGTATTCCAGAATTTTAATCTCTTTCCGCATTATACGGTATTAAAAAATGTGACAGATGCGCCAATTAGTGTTCAGAAGAGAAAGAAAGAGGAAGTGTTAAAAGAGGCGAGAGAACTTCTTGCAAAAGTGGGACTTTCAGAAAAAGAAAATGCCTATCCGTCTCAGTTGTCTGGTGGTCAGAGTCAGCGAGTGGCAATTGCGAGAGCACTTGCAATGAATCCTGAGATTTTATTCTTTGATGAACCGACATCAGCACTTGACCCAGAGATTACAGCAGGAATTTTAAAGGTTTTGAGACAGCTTGCAGATGAGAAGATGACAATGGTTATCGTCACACATGAGATTGATTTTGCGAGAAAAGTTTCTGACAAAGTAATCTTTATGGACAATGGTGTGATAGTGGAAGAAGGTTCTCCGGAAGATGTCATTGATCATCCGTCAAATGACAGAACAAGAGAATTTTTACAGAAATTAGAAAAATAACAGTTATAAAAACTTCGTGCAGTAATATGTGCGAAGTTTTTTTAAACCGGATATTTGGAGATGTAGTATACGATTGATAATTTAAAAATGAGAAGGGTATTTGTCTATTGTTGACAAAAGATATAGATAAGATAGGTAATTATTTTACGGATATGTGAATAGTCTGTTAAATATCTAAAATTTGATTGAATTATTTTGCATAAAATTATAAAATAGAATAGTTGTAAAATTAAAAAACTGTTCAAAATAAGAAACGAACAGTAACATCATATTGGAGGACAAAATGCATACATTTTCAAAGGCAGAATTTAAAAAAGAAGTAAATGACTATGTAAAAGTTTTATCTAGAAAGACTTTAGACGAGGCATCACAGCTTGACAAATATCAGGGTGTGGCTTATGCCTTAAAAGATTATATAATTGATCAGTGGATTGCAACTCACAAAGAGTATGAGAAACAGGATGCAAAGACTGTTTATTATCTCTCAATGGAGTTTTTAATGGGCCGTGCGTTAGGTAATATCATCATCAACCTCTCAGCAAGAAAAGAAATCAAAGAGGCTATCGAAGAGTTAGGACTTGACCTCAATACAATCGAAGATCAGGAGAGAGACGCAGCACTTGGTAATGGTGGACTTGGACGACTTGCAGCATGTTTCCTCGATTCACTTGCTACACTTGGGTATCCTGCATATGGCTGTGGCATCAGATATAAATACGGTATGTTCGAGCAGAAAATCGAAGATGGTTACCAGATTGAGGTTCCAGATAACTGGCTCAAGAATGGCAATCCATTTGAGGTAAGAAGAGATGAGTACGCTTGCGAAGTTAAATTCGGCGGATATATCAGAGTGGAGAGAGATGCAAGTGGAAGAGATAATTACATTCAGGAAGGCTATCAGGCAGTAAGAGCCGTTCCTTATGATATGCCAATCGTAGGTTATGGCAATAATGTAGTTAACACTTTAAGAATCTGGGATGCAGAGCCAATTCAGGAATTCGTTCTTGAATCCTTCAACAGAGGTGATTATGCAAAGGCTACAGAGCAGGAAAATCTTGCAAAGACAATCGTAGAAGTTTTATATCCGGCAGATGACCACTATGCAGGTAAAGAGTTAAGATTAAAACAGCAGTATTTCTTCGTGTCAGCTAGTATTCAGACTGCAATCAAGAAATACATGGATAAACATAAAGACATCAGAAATCTTCATGAGAAAGTAGTATTCCAGTTAAATGATACACATCCAACAATTACTGTTGCAGAACTTATGAGAATCCTTATGGATGAGTACAGACTTGAGTGGGATGAGGCATGGGAAGTTACAACAAAATCTTGTGCATATACAAACCATACAATCATGAGTGAAGCATTAGAGAAATGGCCAATTGACTTATTCTCAAAATTACTCCCAAGATGCTATCAGATTATTGAGGAGATTAACAGAAGATTTATCCTTGAGATTCAGGCAAAATTCCCTGGAGATAATGAGAAAATCAGAAAGATGGCTATTCTTTACGATGGACAGGTTAAGATGGCACACCTTGCAATCTGTGCAGGTTTCTCTGTAAACGGTGTTGCAAGACTTCACACAGAGATTCTCAAGAATCAGGAATTAAAGGATTTCTATCAGATGTGGCCTAAGAAGTTTAACAACAAGACAAATGGTATTACACAGAGAAGATTTTTACTTCATGCAAATCCACTTCTCGCAGACTGGGTAACTAAGAAAGTTGGAGATGGCTGGATTACAGACCTTCCACAGATTAAAGGAATTGAAAAATACGCAGATGATGAAAAAGCTCTGAAAGAGTTTATGGAAATCAAATATCAGAATAAAGTAAGACTTGCAAAATACATCAAAGAGCACAATGGTGTTGATGTTGATCCAAACTCAATTTTTGATGTTCAGGTTAAGAGACTTCATGAGTACAAACGTCAGTTACTCAACATTCTTCATGTAATGTATCTCTACAACAAGATTAAAGAAAATCCAAACATGGAATTTTATCCAAGAACATTTATCTTTGGTGCAAAAGCAGCAGCAGGATACAGAAGAGCGAAACTTACAATCAAGTTAATCAACAGCGTTGCAGATGTAATCAACAATGATTCATCTATCAATGGAAAATTAAAAGTTGTATTCATCGAAAACTACCGAGTTTCAAATGCAGAGATTATCTTTGCGGCAGCAGATGTCAGTGAGCAGATTTCTACAGCAAGTAAAGAGGCATCTGGAACAGGTAACATGAAGTTCATGTTAAATGGTGCACTCACACTTGGAACTATGGACGGTGCAAACGTAGAGATGGTAGAGGAAGTTGGAGACGACAATATCTTTATCTTTGGTCTTTCATCAGATGAAGTTATCAACTACGAGCAGCACGGCGGATACAATCCAATGGATATTTACAACAGTGACGGAGACATCAGAAGAGTATTAGACCAGCTTGTAGATGGAACATATTCAAGAGACAATCACGAGTTATTCAGAGAAATTTATAACTCATTATTGAATACACAGAGTTCTGACAGAGCAGATACATTCTTTATCTTAAAAGATTTCAGATCATATGCAGATGCTCACAGCAGAGTAGAGCAGGCATACAAAAACAGAGCGGCATGGACAAAATCAGCAATGATTAATGTTGCAAATGTTGGTAAGTTCTCATCAGACAGAACAATTGAGGACTATGTAAAAGATATTTGGAAACTTGACAAAGTGACAGTAACAATGGACTAATAAAGCAGAATTATTTAAAAAAGAATATTTTCGATTTAGTTTGGAAATACTCTTATAAACGGAATAAAATCAGAATATCCCTGAAATTTCTAGTGAATTTCAGGGATATTTTTATGTAAAATAACATATAATACACCATCCCATAGAAAGACGAGGTGTATTTCGTGATAAAAGAATATCTGAAGGCAAATAGAGTTTCAATACTGCTGATTCTAATATCGGCAGTATTTTGTGTTTTTGTTCCATATTTCATCACCTTAATCAATATAAAAGATAAGGATTACCATTTGTATAAACCAGAAAAGACAGGCATGTATGTTATGATGCATAATAAACAAAAATTAGATGTAGAAGAATTTCTGCCACTTGCACTGTACGCGATTATTCCCGAAAAGTTTGATGATGAATCTCAGAAAACGATGATTGTTATTTTGAGGACTTATATAGCGAATAAGATGCAGGAGCATGAAAATATCAATCAGATTCGTGTTGACGATTTGGGTTTGCCGTGTACAACTTATGAAAATCTGATGAAAAAATGGGGGGATTCTTATGAGGTAAAATACAATAAGGTAATGAGGCTTGTGGAAGAGACGAATGGAGAGCGAATTTATTTTAATAATGAACTGATTTATCCGGCATATCACGAATTGAGTGCAGGAATTACAAATTCAGGAGATGCAGAATATTTAAAATCAGTGGAATCAGCATCTGATAAAGACGCACAGAATTTTATGAATATTTTGTATTTCTCAGCAGAAAATATGAAGACAAAGTTACATGAATATAACAAAGACATCAATACAGAAGATTTGAGTCAGAACGTCAAAGTTACGAATAAAGAAAATAGCGAATACATAGACCATATTACGATTGGTGATACCGATATATCAGTCACAGATTTTGTGAGAATATTGGAAATTCCATCTGAGGCATTTACTTTAGAACCATTTGAAGATGGATTCAAAATTATCTCCAAAGGAAAAGGTTCGGGAAAAGGACTAAGTATTTACGGTGCAAGACAGATGGCAAAACAGGGGAAAAATTATAAAGATATTTTATCGTATTACTATACTGGGATAGAGGTCAAATAGAAGTTTAAAATAAGAAACACCATACGAGGTATGGAACGCTGTTCAAAACCAAATGATTTCAAATATTCGTATAAAACCATCGGATTCGGAGATACTACTACTATATTTTATTAGAAAGGATTGGTGTAGTAGTGAGTAGTTATAATTATGATGGAAGGGACCGAAAAACTATGGGGATTATTCTGACGGCATTTGCAGCACTTGTGTGTATTTCTGCAATTGCCCTCGGAGTTGTCGCATTGAAAAACAGCAGTAATGACAAGAGGAATCAGGCAAGAGATGTTGTAGATTTAAATCACGTAAAAAAAGAAAAATTAAAAGAACAGGAGACAACAATTTTTCAGAAATCTGAAGAGCAGATGAGTACAAAAACTCAGGAGTATACAACTGAAAATAAGAAGGAACTCAGAGAGACAACCATTCCGAGAGAAACAACACAGGCGGAGACAGTGAAACCTGTAGAAGAAGTAACAACAGTACCGGAAGAAACTACACATGAAGTAAATCCAGTAGCGGCTAAAGTTTCTAATTATAAATTTTCACAGAATGGAAAAATTGCATGGCCTGTCAAGGGAGATATATTGCTTGACTACAGTATGGACAACACTATTTATTTTCCTACATTAGATTCTTATAAATGCAATCCGGCAATTGTAATTCGGAGTGAAAATGGTGCAAAAGTTCAGGCAGGAGTCGAAGGTGTCGTAGAAGAGGTTTCGACAGGCGATGAAGTTGGAAATTATGTTGTACTGGCAGTTGGAGATGGCTACGAACTTACTTATGGACAGTTGAAAGATATTGCTGTCAACGTGGGAGATGAAATAAAAAAAGACACTACTATTGGCTCTGTGGCAGACCCTACGAGATACTATCAGAATGAAGGCTATAACCTCTATTTTGAGGTGACAAAAGATGGAAAGCCGGTAGACCCACTCGAATATTTACAAGATTAAGGAACAAATTTTTGCGTTTATCATAAAGTATAGTAAAGAGATAAAAATCCGCATCAGGAGTCAGAATTATCTGAGGAGAGGTGCTTTAAATAGATTGCAGGTAGTGCTGGAGCAGAGCTCATTCGTTTTATTTGGGGTCATTATTTGGGGTTCCATTATTTGGGGTCAGACCCCGTTAGGCATGGGGTCAGACCCCGTTAGGCAACACTAACCTGCATACATATTGTTTTAGAGATTGAAAATATTTGTCATAAATATAATCATGTTATTTTTTACGCAGGAGTTGAATGAGTGTGGTACAATAGTATTATACAATAGTATTATCAAATATATGGAGGATGAAACGATGTATTATGTACCAGACGGAACACAGATGTGTGGATATTATGAGTGCAGTGAGTGTGGAGACAGATTCTTATCATTAAAAATAGGACCGGCAATTGTATGTCCATCGTGTGGAGAGGAAGTGGATATGGAGATTGGTCCGGATGAAGAGATGCCTCAGGTAAGAGAGACGGCAAAATTATTACAGGTGATTCAGGGAGAAGAAGATGTTCAGAAAATGGACGAGCTGCTGAGCCTTGCGATTACTGGCGGAAACTATGAGTGGATATAATCGATTAAAATTTTTATTTGTTTGAGTGTCACTATAGTGATATAATAAAAGTATTCAGTAGATGAAAGTACAATACTGACAGAAGTACAGGAAAGGTGGATAAACATGGAAGAGGTTTGTAAGTTTTTAAAAGAGGCAGGAACATATTATTTAGCAACAGTTGAGGGAGACCAGCCAAGAGTTCGCCCATTTGGAACAGCTCATATCTTTGATGGAAAATTGTATATTCAGACAGGTAAGGGCAAAAAGGTCGCAGACCAGATTGATACAAATGGAAAAGTGGAACTCTGTGCAATGAATAATGGTGACTGGATTCGCGTTGCGGGAACACTTGTATTGGATGAGAGAGTAGAGGCTGAAGAGTCAATGCTTGATGACTATGAGAATCTGAGAGGAATGTATACGACAGATCCAGATGGAAATACAGCAGTATATTATTTCAAAGATGCAGTAGCTACCATTTACTCATTTACGAACGAGCCAGTTGTGATTGAGTTTTAGATTGTATTGATACTGTAACGTGAAAGATATAGAGTGACAAAAAGAACTGTTTCTATGAAGAGACAGTTCTTTTTCTATTAAAATCAACAGCAAAATTAGTCGTAAAATGATTGGTCAAAATCATTGGTGCCAAGATAAGAATGGGCTGTTGCTGTTTCAATTTTTTGATTAGAGAAACTTTCTTTGCTATAGCAAAAACCGGAATTTTCAATTCCATATACGGAAGATAGTTCGGATGGAAGAGTATCGCAATTCATTACAGGATAATATTTTTTTCTCAGATATTCAGGAGTATACTCTTGACCATAAGCACTTAAAATGATAGAGAGTGCAGTGATTCCACAGCCGTTCTCCTCCATTGTTCCACCCAAGTAGATATAATCTGAAAGAAATGTCAATCGACAAATAAAATATCAACTTGACTATGCTGCCGGAACAGATGAATTGAGACAATACAATATATCGGACTTAAAGATGGAAATATGACAGATTTTTCAGTAAGCTATTACGAAAAAGATGGCAACGAATGGATTTACGCAGGTACAGGTTGGGAAACTGATTCGGTAAGTGAAACTTTAGCTGATTTATATAATCTTTGCACGACAGAATAGTATTTCAAGCAAAGCAAGGAGCGGGGCGCATGTCCCGCTCTTACATTTGCGGGACACATTTTCTACTATATTGCTGTTGGAATTTTGAAAAAGGACACAGGTGGGACGCAAAAAAAGAGGGAACAGATTTTTCTATTCCCTCTCTGAAGTGCTTTATTTTAGACTTATTTATTAGCCAAAGTATCTCTTAAGTAATCCCTCAAATGCCTTTCCATGTCTAGCCTCGTCTCTTGCCATCTCATGTACTGTGTCGTGGATTGCGTCAAGATTTGCTGCCTTTGCTCTCTTAGCGAGGTCAAATTTACCTGCTGTTGCGCCGTGTTCAGCGTCTACTCTCATCTCAAGGTTTTTCTTTGTTGAATCTGTGATTACTTCTCCGAGTAACTCAGCGAATTTTGCAGCATGCTCTGCCTCTTCATAAGCAGCTTTCTCATAGTATAAACCGATTTCTGGATAGCCTTCTCTGTGAGCAACTCTAGCCATTGCAAGATACATACCAACCTCAGAACACTCTCCTTCGAAGTTTGATCTAAGGTCTGCTAAAATATCCTCGCTAACACCCTGTGCTACTCCAACAACGTGCTCTGCTGCCCAAACTTTTTCACCTTCATCAACTTTGTTGAATTTCTCTGCTGGTGCTTTACATACTGGACAAAACTCTGGAGCTGCATCTCCCTCTGCTACATAACCACATACTGTACATACAAACTTTGCCATAATTTTAATCTCCTTCTCTTAATTTATTGTGCAGGAAACACCGTTTCCTGAAATATAGCATATAACTATGTAAAATTACTAAAAATAGTAATAATTACTGATTTAATAATATCATAACTCCATTATTAAGTCAATAAAAAACTTGTAAAAACTGGAATTAATTGTCTTTGGCAGTGTCGTTCATACAACTTTTGCAAAGGCCATAAAAATAAATATTATGTCCCTCAATTTGTCCGTCAAAACTATTTGATGCGAGGCTGTCAAGAAAATCTAAATTCTCCATCTTTAAATCAAAAATATTTCCGCAGGTATTACATATGAAATGATTGTGATCGGAAATATCGCCGTCAAAGTGCTCAGATGAGCCACCGCACGACAATTTTCGGATAGAACCCATCTCTGTTAATAAGGTAAGATTTCTGTAAACAGTTCCAAGACTGATGTTTGGAAATTCCTTTTTTATATCATTATATATTGTGTCAGCGGTTGGATGTGTTTTATGAGTGGAAAGATAGTTCATAATCGCATCGCGCTGTTTACTTCTATTTATATTACGTGTAACTGCTGGCATTGTTATGTTTCTCCTCTACAAATTTAAAATAGTAACTATTATTGATATTATAATTTAATTTAAAATAGTCGTCAATTAAAATTACATAAAAATTTATACAAATATGAAGAAAATATCAAAGAAAGAATGGAACATAAAAAATATAGGGCTAAAGTAGAATACGTAATACTTCAAAATTATGAGTTTTTGTTGTAAAATCAATACTTCCAAATCTTTAACAATATAAACTCTGCACAAATTAGGGAGTTTTGATTTGTGAAAAAATGACATAAAATTTAAAAAGACGGAAATTTTTGCAAAAAATCTTCAACAAAAATGTAAAAAGAGTTCACACTTTTTATAATATATGTTATAATAATTGCATAAAAAACAACAGCGAGGTGATAGCGTGATAAAAAAAGAAATGATTGCTATGTTACTAGCAGGAGGCCAGGGAAGCAGATTAGGCGTACTTACACAGAAGATGGCAAAGCCAGCAGTAGCCTTTGGTGGAAAGTATCGAATCATTGACTTCCCATTAAGTAACTGCATCAATTCCGGTATCGATACAGTGGGTGTATTAACACAGTATCAGCCACTTAGATTGAATGCGCATATTGGAATTGGTATACCATGGGATTTGGATAGAAACATTGGCGGAGTAACTGTGTTACCACCATATGAGAGAAGTGACAACAGTGAATGGTACTCTGGTACAGCAAATGCGATCTATCAGAATCTAGAGTACATTGATACATATAATCCAGACTATGTACTCATCTTATCAGGAGACCATATTTATAAGATGGATTACGAGGTAATGTTAGATTACCACAAGGCAAACAATGCAGATGTTACAATCGCCACAATGTCTGTTCCTTATGAGGAGGCAAGCAGATTTGGTATTGTACTTACTGACGAGGACAGAAAAATCACGGAGTTCGAGGAGAAACCAGAGCATCCAAGAGGAAATCTTGCATCTATGGGTATTTATATTTTTAGCTGGCCAGTTCTCAGAGAGGCTCTTGTGAAGATGTCAGATGTAAGCAACTGTGACTTTGGAAAACATATTATTCCATATTGCCATGAGAAGGGTGACAGATTATTTGCTTACGAGTTTAACGGATACTGGAAAGATGTAGGAACACTTACATCATACTGGGAAGCTAATATGGAATTAATCAGTTTGATACCAGTGTTCAATTTATACGAAGAGTTCTGGAAGATTTATACAAACAGTGATATTCTTCCACCACAATATATTTCGGAGAAGGCGAAAGTTGACCACAGTATTATCAGTGAAGGTGCTGAGATTTATGGAGAGGTCTACAGTTCAGTCATTGGTGCCGGAGTTATAATTGAAGAGGGTGCAGTAGTTCGTGATTCGATTATTATGAAGAACACGGTTATTGGAAAGAATACAAAGGTAGAACGAGCTATTATAGCAGAAGGTGTTAAGATTGGAGATAATGTAGTTGTCAACTTTGGTGAAGACAAGCCAAGTAAATTAGATGCTAAGATTTATGCAGGCGGACTTGTTACAATTGGTGAGAACTCATATGTACCTAATAATGTAAGTATTGGAAAGAATGTAGCTATTTCAGGAATTACAGAGGCATCCGATTATCCAAATGGAGTTCTTGAAGGCGGAGAATATATTATTAAGGCAGGTGACGCGAGATGAGAGCAATAGGAATTATTTTAGCCGGTGGTAATAACAACAAAATGAGAGAGCTTTCAAACAAGCGTGCAATAGCAGCTATGCCAATGGCAGGAAGCTATAGAAGTATTGACTTTACACTTAGTAATATGTCAAATTCGCATATTCAGAAAGTCGCTGTAATTACACAGTATAATGCACTGTCTCTGAATGAACATTTAAGCTCATCAAAATGGTGGGATTTTGGTAGAAAACAGGGTGGTCTTTATGTATTCACACCATCTATTACAGCTCAGAACGGTTTCTGGTATCAGGGAACTGCTGATGCAATCTATCAGAACATCAGCTTTTTAAAGAAGAGTCATGAGCCATATGTGGTAATTGCATCTGGTGATGGAGTTTACAAGTTAGACTATAATAAAGTATTGGAATATCATATTGAGAAGAAAGCAGACATTACAGTTGTTTGCAAAGACTTCCCAGACAATGCAGACGTATCAAGATATGGTTGTGTGAAGATGAATGAGGAGGCAAGAATCGTTGATTTCGAAGAGAAACCTTTAATGGCTTCATCAAAGACTATCTCAACAGGTATCTATGTAATTAGGAGAAGATTACTGATTGAACTGATTGAGAAGTGTGCAGCCGAGGACAGATACGATTTCGTCAATGATGTAATTTTAAGATACAAGAATGTGAAGAAGATTTATGGATATAAACTTCAGACATACTGGAGCAATATTTCCACAGTTGATTCATATTACAAGACAAACATGGATTTCTTAAAACCATCTGTAAGAGATTATTTCTTTAAACAGTATCCAGATATTTATTCTAAGGTAGATGATTTGCCACCAGCAAAATATAACCCTGGAT
Organism: uncultured Eubacteriales bacterium; assembly: GCA_900321855.1. GTDB lineage: Bacteria > Bacillota > Clostridia > Lachnospirales > Lachnospiraceae > Bovifimicola. Next base: position 11,607 of record ONXS01000008.1, read on the forward strand.
CATCTGTAAAGAACAGCTTGGTTAGCAGTGGATGTATCATCAACGGTACAGTAGAAAATTCCATCTTGTTTAAGAAAGCATATATTGGCAATAACTGTGTCATTAAGAATTCAATCATACTGAATAATGTATACATTGGGGATAACGCGTATATCGAAAACTGTATCGTTGAAAGTCATGACACAATCAAAGCAAACACAACATACAAAGGTGAAAATGGAGAAGTAAAAATCGTAGTGGAGAAGAACGACAGATACGGCATCTAATGTGACATCATATGATATAAGGGATAAAAGTCCAAGTTGATAGAATGTGCTTGCATATTTTTAGATTTGAGATTCTATGACCTGAAAAATATGAGAAGGGAGCCATTTTCAGTGCGAGAATGAGCGAATTTCGAATGTTTTTAGACTTTCGAGAGTGCGCAGCGCAGAGAAAGTTGTATCATAAAGTAATAAAAGTGGGAAAGGCGAGAATTATGGAGATTACAGACGTAAGAGTCAGAAAAGTAGCAAAAGAAGGTAAAATGAAAGCGGTTGTATCAATTACAATCGACAATGAATTCGTGGTTCATGATATAAAAGTAATTGAGGGCGAGAAAGGTTTATTTATCGCAATGCCAAGCAGAAAGGCATCCGATGGGGAATATCGTGATATTGCGCATCCAATCAACTCAGATACAAGATCAATGATTCAGACATTGATTCTTCAGAAGTACGAAGAGACTGAGGAGGCTCAGGAAGCGTAAAACAGCAAAACTATAATTAGATAAATAGAGAAGGAGACTGCATTTATGTAGTCTCCTTTGTTTCGCGTTGGTGATGAATTGTTTGCATTTGTAAAATTGCAGGCAGTGGTTTAACTTGAAAGAAGTCTTCGGATAAGTTATAGTATAAGCAAAAACTTAGAAGTAAGACTCCGATGGGAGGAGTCAGACTTTAAAATACTCAGAACAGAATATCAAAATAAGAAATAGACAGGAAGGAAAGAAAAATGTTTGTAATTGTAGGTTTGGGAAATCCGACAAGAGAATATAAAGGAACAAGACATAATGTAGGATTTGATGCGATTGATGTGATTGCTGATAAACACGGAATTGCTGTAGATACAGCAAAACATAAGGCTTTGTGTGGAAAAGGGATGATTCAGGGAGAAAAAGTTTTACTTATAAAACCGCAGACCTTTATGAATTTAAGTGGAGAATCTGTCAGGGCAGTGATGGACTTTTACAAAATTAATCCAGAAAAAGAACTGATTGTAATATATGATGATATTAATCTGGATGTCGGCAGACTGCGAATCAGAGCAAAAGGAAGTGCCGGAGGACATAATGGAATTAAAAGCATTATCAGCCACACTGGAACACAAAACTTCAAGAGAATTCGCATCGGTGTAGGTGCGAAACCAGTGGGAATGGATTTGGCAGATTATGTGCTTGGAAGATTTAGCACTTCGGATAGAAAATCTGTGGAAGAGAGCTATGCGAATGTGAATGATGCAGTAGAGCTGATGATTCGAGAGGACATCAATGCAGCGATGAATCAATATAATTAAAGAAGAGTTTGAGGACTGTTCCGATAGTTGAACGCAGATAAGCAATCCACTCACCGCTAAGGCGTAAAGACGTAGGCGGGGGTATAAGGATGTTTACATTAAAATAACGTTTAACTACTTGTGTCAGTCCCGTAGAAAGGCAGGGTAGATATGTTGACATTTGAGTCGCCGTTACTAGAGGGTAGCGATTATATAGAGATTAAAAAGAAAATTAAAAATAGTGAAAAAGTCTGTATTACCGGATGTATGGATTCGGGACAGGTAAATTTCATGAGTGGCATTACAAATGATTACAAATATAGTGTAATTGTGACGTATGATGATAAAAGGGCGCGAGAAATTTATGAGGATTATTTACTATATGATAAGAGTGCCATTTATTATCCTGCAAAAGATTTCATTTTTTATAATGCAGATATTCATGGTAATTTTATTTTAAATGAGCGTTTGGAGGCAATTAAAAGGATTATCAATGGGGAACACGCAGTTATTATCACATCTGTGGATGGACTGATGGATAAACTTGTTCCAATTGAGAGAATTAAAGAAAATATTGTCACATGGAATACAGGAGACGTCATCAATTTAGATGAGGTTAAAAAGAGATTGACAACAATGGGATATGACAGAGTCAGTCAGGTAGATATGCCGGGACAGTATGCGATACGAGGAGAAATTCTTGACATTTATCCAATTTCTGAGGATACGCCTGTGCGAATTGACTTGTGGGATGACGAGATTGACAGTATTAAATATTTTGATGCCAGTACACAGAGGTCCGTAGATACGATAGAAAGTGTCACAATTTATTCTGCAACAGAATATATGCTTTCCGAAGATGAGATAGCGGTAGGTGTTAAAAAACTCACAACAGATATGAAAAAAAACTGCGAACTGTTTCGCGAAAAATCGGAAATGGAAGCAGCGCATCGTCTGAAAATGATAACGGAGGAGTTTGTAGAGCAGATTGGCTATGGAATTTCTTCGGTTTCGATAGACAGTTATGTGAATTACTTTTTTCAAAAAATGTCCTCGCTAGTGGAATATCTGAAAAAAGAAGATGTTGTGTATCTTTTGGATGAGCCGGCCAGAATCATGGAAAAGAGTGAGTTTGTGGAATCGGAATTTCAAATGAGTATGTCGAATCGAATTCAAAAGGGGTATATGCTTGGAAAACAGGCAGATGTCATGAATTCGTGGAAAAAGGTTCTTGCGCAAATTAGTTCTGGAAAGCTTGCTGTTTTTACAAAACTAATCCAAAAGGTAGAGAAGATTGATATTGCTGACAGATATGATTTTGAGATGAAGAGCATCGTGTCCTATAATGGAAGTTTTGAATTATTGATTAAGGATTTGAAAAGTTATAAAAAGAGGGGATACAAAATCCTACTTCTCACAAACTCACGAATACGTGCAGAACGTCTGGCAGATGACATCAGAGGATATGAACTGGAAGCTTTTTATACAGACAATTTAGAACGAGAAATCAAACCACGAGAAATTATGGTATCGTATGGAAACATACATAGTGGATATGAGTATCCTCTTGTGAAATTTGTTGTAATTACTCAGTCGGATATTTTTGGAAGAGAAAAATCGAAAAAGAAAAAACGCAGGAAGAAATACACAGGTAAAAAAATTGCGGATTTTTCACAGCTCAATGTGGGTGATTATGTTGTTCATGAAAATCATGGGCTTGGTATTTATCGGGGTATTGAGAAAATTGAGATTGATAAGGTACTCAAAGATTATATTAAAATTGAATATGCGGGAAACAGCAATTTATATATTCTTGCAACACAGCTTGATTTAATTCAAAAATATTCCGGTGCAGATGCAGCAGCTCCAAAACTCAATAAGCTCGGCGGGCAAGAGTGGAAACGCACAAAGAAGAAAGTAAAAACAGCAGTTAAGGACATTGCGGCAGACCTGATAAAAATTTATGCAGCAAGACAAAATAAAAAAGGATTTGCATTTAGTCAGGATACAGTATGGCAGAGGGAATTCGAAGAGCAGTTTCCATATGAAGAAACGAGCGATCAGTTAGCAGCGATTGAAGACACAAAGAGAGATATGGAAAGTGATAAAATTATGGACAGGCTGATTTGCGGTGATGTCGGTTATGGAAAGACAGAAATCGCAATCCGAGCAGCATTTAAGGCGGTTCAGGACGGAAAACAGGTAGCAGTTCTTGTTCCGACCACAATTTTAGCAGGGCAGCATTATAATAATTTTTCACAGCGAATGAAAGATTATCCGGTTCGAATTGATTTGCTTTCCAGATTCCGAACACCTGCACAGGTCAAAAATACAAAAGAGGGATTAAAGACAGGTGCGGTTGACATTGTGATTGGCACACATAAAATCTTATCAAAAGATATTAAGTATAAAAATCTGGGGCTTTTGATTGTAGATGAGGAACAGCGATTTGGTGTGACGCACAAAGAGAAAATCAAAGAGTTAAAAAATGATATAGATGTACTGACGTTAACAGCAACGCCAATTCCGAGAACTCTTCATATGAGCCTTGCGGGAATTAGGGATATGAGTGTACTAGAAGAACCTCCTGTTGAGAGAATTCCGATTCAGACATATGTCATGGAGTACAATGACGAGATGGTTCGTGAGGCAATTGGGCGAGAACTCATGAGAAATGGACAGGTATACTATGTATATAATCGAGTAAATGATATTGAAGATGTCACTGCCCGTATTCAAAATCTGGTTCCGGATGCAGTTGTGGAGTATGCCCACGGACAGATGGGAGAACGAAAACTGGAGAAAATCATGTATGATTTCATTGAGGGTGAAATTGATGTTTTGGTGTCAACGACCATTATTGAAACGGGACTCGATATTTCAAATGTCAACACGATTATCATACATGATGCGGATAAATTTGGACTGGCACAGCTCTATCAGCTTCGCGGCCGAGTGGGAAGGTCGAATCGAACTTCCTATGCGTTTCTATTATATAGAAGAGATAAACTTCTCAGAGAGGTGGCTGAAAAACGATTATCTGCGATTAAGGAATTTACAGAGCTTGGAAGTGGATTTAAGATTTCTATGCGAGATTTGGAAATCCGAGGTGCCGGAAATGTACTTGGAGCCGAACAGCATGGACACATGGCAGCAGTTGGCTATGATTTGTACTGCAAACTGCTCAATGAGGCAGTGGAAAACATGAAGGGCGAAAAGGTTTATGATGATTATGAGACGAAGATAGACTTGAATATTGATGCCTTTATTCCGCCGTCATATATCAAAAATGAGGTTCAGAAAATAAATGTATACAAGCAGATTGCAAGTATTGAGACAAATGAGGATTATAGCGATATTCTTGATGAGTTGATTGACCGTTTTGGAGAGCCGCCAAAAAAGGTTGTAAATCTGATTACGATTGCACTTTTGAAAGCTATGGCGCATAAGGTATGGATTACAGAAATTTCAGAAGTTGGAACAAATATTAAAATTCAGTTTTATGAAAAGGCAGAAATCAATCCGGCAGGAATAGCAGAATTGGTTGAAAAATATAAGGGACGACTCAAGTTTATCATTGAGAAAACACCGCATTTTTTGTATTTATCTCCGAGAAAAATTACCAATATTGATGAATATAAAAAGATTTTAGAAGAAATTCTGACAGATATAGAAACATTAAAGTTATAAGAATGTAAAAACAGCATGTAAAACACGAAGTTTACATGCTGTTTTTGTTGTGTGTAAGAATAGCGCACATGGTACGGAATGTTCGTGTACGCAATCGCTTAGGAGTTAGTTTGCCTAATTCCTAAATGAGGATTGAATTTAGTAATCATCATCCGAATCGCTGTTGTCATAATCATCATTTTCCGGTCGGATTCCAGAATCGTCAATGATGTATTGACTGATTTTTTTCACTGTTTTTGAAGGAGTGTAACTCTTGTCTGGGAATAAATCTTTATGCAGACGAACAACATTTTGTGTCAATCCCACAGGAATGACATATCCATAATAGTTATAACCTTTCTCAGGAGTATATACATCATACGGAAAACCAAATGTGCTCTCTAAGTTACAGTCAACTGCAACAGTCAGTAAATCTACAAGCTTGTCCCACTTAATATTAGTAGAGAGAATTTTCTCACCATTGGTATTATTTTTCTTGATGAGTGTATCTGCTACTTTGATTAAATCAGAGGCACCGACTTGCTTTGCCTTTGCAAGAATGGTTCGCATAACATAACGCTGTCTTGCAGTACGACCATAGTCATTGTGATAAACAGTTCCGTCATCATCTGTAAATTCAGTATATCGGATACGACAGTAGGCAGTTGCCTGCAAACCACTCAGATGAACCATTCCATATTCTTCTAGGTCAGGAGCGTCTTTTCCTGTGATTTTTCTAGTCTCAGTGAGATATCCGTTGATGAAAAATCGCTCAGAATCTGAGATTCGAATCTCGATACCGCCAAGTGCATCGATAATATCAGAAAGTCCGGAGAAGTTTACAATCGCATATTCTTTAATATCAAGATCAAAATTGTCGTTTAGCATATTGATTGCTCCGGAAACTCCGCCTGTAAAATAAGAATAATTTGCCTTCTCATAGATGAATTTTTCGGAATTATTTCCTTTATTCATACGAAGGAGAGAATCTCGATATACAGAAATGAGTTTTACATTGTGTGTCTTGTTATTAATGCTTACAATCATAATCGTATCTGTGTGAGTCTGAGAATTAAATTCACCATTTCTTGGGTCGATTCCAAATAAAGCAATATTGGTGTATCCGTCACCTAAGTCAACGGTGCGAATATTTTTTGCATTATTTTCGTAAACATTTTTATCATAATCATCTTTGTACAGTGTCTTTAGTATCGTTCTTCCTGCTGGACAGCCGGTAAATATCTTAAACGCCAAAACTTTTGAATTAGGCATTAGTGCAATTGCAACACCGGATATAGCAAGCAGTGCAATTAGTATCTCTAAAATAAGAAGAATTACTTTTAATCGTTTCTTTCTTTTTCTTCTTTTGCGCATCTGTCCCTTAGTTAATTTCTTTTTCGGTTTAGACATCGTTTCCCTCCATGAACAACTTAAATTTCAATATGTATTTCAAAAAACGATATTTTGAGATACAAAGTCGATTATACTTCAAACAAATATTAATGTAAATCATATCTTTGTGTATTTTTTGTGAATAGAATTATAGTTGAAATATTGATTTTTGTGTTTTAAAGTGATAAGATTACTCTAATAATGTGTAATTACACATGATTAAGAAGAAAATAATATAAAGGTGGCAGACAAATGGCAAAAGGATTTGAAGATTTAATTTCAAAAGTAAACAGTTGCAGTACAAAGACAGTTTCAGTTGCAGTAGCTCAGGACGATGCAGTTCTTGAGGCTGTAAGAGCAGCAAAAGAGCAGAACATTGCAAATGCAATCTTAGTTGGTGACGAAGATAAAATCAAAGAAGTTGCAGCAAGCATTAACATGGATCTTACAGGATTTGAAATCATTGATGAGAAAGATAATTATCAGGCAGCTTTAAAGGCAGTTTCACTTGTACATGATGGAAAAGCTGATATGTACATGAAAGGTCTTATTGATACAAAATCATTCTTAAAGAGTATCTTAGATAAGGAAGTTGGACTTAGAAACAATCGTCCTTTATCTCATGTATGCGTATTCGAGGTTGAGGGAATTGACAGATTATTATTCCTCACAGACGTTGCATTTATGACATATCCTACATTAGAGGATAAGGTTTCAATCATTGAGAATACAGTTGAAGTATGTCACGCATGTGGCATTGCAAATCCTAAGGTTGCTCCACTTGCAGCAGTTGAGGTAGTAAACCCTAAGATGCCTGTTACAGTAGATGCAGCAGAACTCACAAAGATGAACGAAGAAGGAAAGATTACAGGCTGTATCGTGGACGGACCATTATCAATGGACCTTGCAATTGATCCACAGGCAGCTATTCATAAAGGAACAACAGACAGAAAAATTGTTGGTGATGCAGATGTATTATTATTCCCAGACATCCATGCCGGAAATATTACATACAAGACATTAGTTCATACAGCAAATGTAAAGAACGGAAATATCATCACAGGAACAAAGGCTCCAGTAATCCTTACATCACGTTCAGATGATTTCCAGACAAAGGTAAATTCAATCGCACTTGGTTCAGTAGTGGCAGAGGCTATGAAGAATAACTAATTTATATTTATTTTTATTAAGGAGAAAACAAATGGCAGTTAAGAGCTTAATTATTAACCCAGGTTCTACATCAACAAAGATTGGTGTATTTGAAGATGAAAATCTTATTTTAGAGACTACTCTCAGACATACAACTGAGGAGATTGCACAGTTTGCAACTATCTTCGACCAGAGAGAATTCAGAAAAAACATCATTCTTGATTTCTTAAAAGCTGAGAATTTTGATGTAAAATCATTAGATGTTATCGTTGGTCGTGGCGGTTTATTAAAACCAATCCCAGGTGGTACATATGAAGTAAGCGATGAGTTACTTGAGGACTTAAAGATTGGTAAGCAGGGACAGCATGCTTCAAACCTCGGTGGTATTCTTGCAAGAGAGATTGCTGATGAGATTGGAGTAAAGGCTTATATCGTTGACCCTGTTGTAGTTGACGAGTTATGTGATGAGGCAAGAATTTCAGGTGTTCCTGAACTTCCAAGAATTAGTATTTTCCACGCATTGAACCAGAAAGCAGTTGCTAAGAGATATGCAAAAGAGATTGGCAAAAAATATGAGGACTTAAATTTAATCGTTGTTCATATGGGTGGCGGCGTTTCTGTTGGTGCTCATCAGAACGGTAAAATTATTGATGTATTTAACGCACTTGATGGTGACGGTGCATTTTCTCCAGAGAGAGCTGGTGCAGTTCCTGTTGGTGGACTTGTTAAAATGTGTTTCTCAGGCAAGTATACTGAGAAAGAAGTTTACAACAAACTTGTTGGTAACGGTGGATTAAACGCATACCTCGGAACAAACGATATGCGTGATGTGATTAAGAAATCTGAGACAGATGAGAAAGCAAAATTAATTCTTGACGCATTTGATTTTCAGGTTGCAAAGAATATCGGTTCTATGGGAGCTGTTCTTGCAGGTAAGGTTGACCAGATTATCGTAACTGGTGGTATTGCTTACAACAAAGTAATCACAGATGAATTAGAGAGACGTACAAGTTTTATCGCTCCAATGACAGTTTATGCTGGAGAAGATGAGTTACTTGCACTTGTACAGGGTGGTTTAAGAGTTGTAAACGGTGAGGAAGAAGCTCAGGTTTACTAAAATAGAAATAAAATAACAAATAGATAGGATTAGGAAACGACAATGAGTTTAAAATATGTATTATTTGACCTCGATGGAACGCTTGTGGATACCTTTTGCGGTGTCACGACATCAGTTGCCTATTCCCTGAATAAGTTTGGAATAAGGGTGGATGACTTAGAAAGTCTCCGCCCTTTTATTTGCGCGGACAACGAGCCATGCGGACATGCTTGCATGTCCATATGGCGACTGTCGCGACAACTTGAGAAACTCGCGAAGCGTGTTTCTCATAGTTGGTCCGCCACTTGAGGAATCTTTTTCAGAATTTTGTGGATTTCAGGGCGAAGATGTAAAAAATGCGATTGAATATGGTTTTGGGGCAGGGAGGAATTGGAGAAATGCCAGCCATTTGCCATAATTCCTACTGTAAAAGACCTGCAAAAATTTCTTGACAGTATCTAACAGCGGGGGTAAACTTATTAGAAAGAAGTTTCGCGGTGTAAAGCGGGGAAACAGGGCAAATCCCCGAAGATAATAGGCAACCACGATTACTGAAGATTAGAAATGTTGGAAAAATATTGTAATCATGTTATCAAATATGGAAACAATATTGGAAAGGAAGTTGCTATTATGGAAAAGAAAAATATTGATTGGGCAAATATCGGATTTGGTTATATGAAGACAGATAAGAGATTTGTCTCTAATTTTAAAGATGGGAAATGGGATGACGGACAGCTTACATCTGATGATCAGGTAGTAATCAGCGAGTGTGCCGGAGTATTACAGTATTCACAGTCATGCTTTGAGGGATTGAAGGCATACCAGACAGAGGATGGCAGAATTGTATGTTTCAGACCTGACTTAAATGCAGCAAGAATGGCTGACTCAGCTAAGAGACTTGAGATGCCAGTATTCCCAGAGGATAGATTTGTACAGGCAGTTGTAGACGTTGTTAAGGCTAATGCAGCATTTGTTCCTCCTTATGGCTCAGGTGCTACATTATATTTAAGACCATATATGTTTGCAAGTTCACCAGTTATCGGTGTTAAGCCAGCAGATGAGTATCAGTTCAGAATTTTCTGTACACCAGTAGGACCATACTTCAAGGGTGGCGCAAAGCCAATCACAATCAAGGTTTCAGATTTTGACCGTGCTGCTCCAAACGGAACAGGACATATCAAAGCAGGACTTAACTATGCAATGAGTTTACATGCAATTGTTACAGCTCATGAAGAGGGATTTGCAGAGAATATGTATCTTGATGCAGCTACAAGAACAAAAGTAGAGGAGACAGGTGGAGCAAACTTTATCTTCATCACAAAAGATGGCAAGTTAGTAACACCAAAGTCAAGCAGTATTTTACCTTCTATTACAAGAAGATCATTAGAGGTTGTTGCTGAGAAATATCTCGGAATGGAAGTAGAAGAGAGAGAAGTATACTTTGATGAAGTAAAAGATTTTGCTGAGTGTGGACTTTGCGGTACAGCAGCAGTTATTTCACCAGTAGGACAGATTTATGACCACGGCAACATGATTCAGTTCCCAAGCGGAATGGATGAGATGGGACCAGTAACAAAGAAACTTTACGATACATTAACAGGTATCCAGATGGGCAGAATTGAAGCTCCGGAAGGATGGGTAAAAGTAATCGAATAATTGACTGACGAATTACAGAATTCGGACAATCAGTACATTTAAAAAAGGAGAGATGCGTATGTTTGGGAAAAAGACAAATAATAACATATCTTCCCCAGAGGAAAGCATGTTAAAAGGTGTAAAATGGCATGCCTCACTTTCGGCTATTCTACTGATACTCTTAGGTGGTGTATTATTATTCCAGCCACAGATTGTATCGGGCATCTGCAGATTGATTGGCAGTTTGCTTTGCCTTGCCGGTGTGGTAGAGATTGCGATTTATTTTATATCTGATGTCAGAAAAAATTATGGAAATAATAAACTGATTATCGGAATTGGTCTGATAGTGGCAGGTGTTTTTGTCCTTGTTGCATATAAATTAATTATGCACATAGTACCATTGATTCTTGGAATTTTTATTATTGTTGACGGCGTCATAAAGTTACAGACAGCATTTAATGCGGCAAAGGTGAATGATGTAAATCATAAGCCAATTATGGCGATTGCAATTTTGACCATTATTGCCGGAGTTCTGATTGTGGCGTTTTACTCACATATCATCAATCTTGCACTTCGAATTGTCGGATTGGTTATGATTTTTAGCGGAGTGACCGATTTTGTGAATATCTTATATGTTGGCAAAAAGATTAGTGATTATATCAAAGACATGGAAAAATTAGTAAAATAAGTATAGCATGTCACAAAAGCATATCATAAATTAAAAGATACTGCATATCTTGTATAAATAAACAAATACAAGGTATGCAGTTTTTTATGAAAGATTATATAGAAGAAAGAGCAGTGGAAATTGCAACTTATATTATCGAACAGAAAGCAACCGTCAGACAGACAGCGAAACAATTTGGAATTAGCAAAAGTACCGTACATAAAGACGTGACAGAGAGATTAAAGGGGATTAATATGAATCTGGCACAGCAGGCAAGAGAAGTATTAGACCAGAATAAGGCAGAACGACATATCAGGGGAGGGATGGCTACCAGAGAAAAATATCTGAGAGAACATATAAAATAGAAATCTATCGCTGCACAAAAAAACTCAAGGACACCACATCCTTGAGTTTCAATTTTTGGGGGATGCCTAGCAACTCGCGTTACTAGGCTGAGTTATGAAAATGTTAAGTTGTTTACTACCTCATCGGTAGTATGGTTTTATTATATGGTATAAATGTGTCAAAAATTTGTTCTGAAAATAAAAAAAACATAAAAACAGTGTGAAAAATGTGTGAAAAACAAGTAAGTTTTCACAAATTATAGAATTTTCGAAAAAAAGACTTTTAAATTTTAAACTTTGTGTATATAATTAGGAAAGGTTTACGCAGACACACAAGGCTGCATTGTACAATGCAGTAAATGACAGAAGAAAATAAATCAATCATAATAGAAAGAAACAGTTATACAAGATAAAAGAAGATATATGTGAAAGGAGAAAGGTATGTTAGGAACAGATATTGGAATCGATTTGGGAACAGCTAGTATTTTAGTTTATATAAAAGGAAAAGGTGTTGTATTAAAAGAGCCTTCTGTAGTAGCATTTGACAGAGATACAAATAAGATTAAGGCTATTGGTGAAGAGGCAAGACTTATGATTGGTAGAACACCGGGAAATATTGTGGCAGTAAGACCACTCAGACAGGGTGTTATTTCAGATTACTCTGTAACAGAGAAGATGTTGAGACATTTTATTCAGAAAGCACTTGGAAAGAGAACATTTAAGAAACCAAGAATCAGCGTATGTGTGCCAAGTGGTGTCACAGAAGTTGAGAAGAAAGCAGTAGAGGATGCTACATTACAGGCAGGAGCAAGGGAAGTTGCAATTATCGAAGAGCCTATCGCAGCAGCTATCGGTGCAGGAATTGACATCACAAGACCATGCGGAAATATGATTGTAGATATTGGCGGTGGTACAACAGATATTGCAGTTATTTCACTCGGAGGAACTGTTGTAAGTACATCTGTAAAAATTGCCGGAGATGATTTTGACGAGGCGATTGTTCGTTACATGAGAAAGAAACACAATCTCTTAATTGGTGAGAGAACAGCCGAAGAAATTAAGATTAAGATTGGTTCTGCATACAAGAGGCCGGATGTAGTGACATTGGATGTAAGAGGAAGAAATCTTGTAACAGGACTTCCAAAGACAGTTACAGTAACTTCTGATGAGACAGAGGAGGCATTAAAAGAGGCTACTTCACAGATTGTAGAAGCAGTACACAGTGTTCTTGAGCAGACACCTCCAGAATTGTCAGCAGATATTGCAGACAGAGGTATTGTACTTACTGGTGGCGGATGTTTACTTCAGGGACTGGAAGAGTTGATTGAAGAGAGAACTGGAATTAATACAATGACAGCAGAAGATCCAATGACAGCCGTAGCAATCGGAACAGGTAAATTCATTGAATTTTTAAGTGAGGGACCATCAGAGTCAAAATAGAACAGATAAATGAGTTGCCCGTGAATTTGATTCACGGGCTTTTTGCAATTATTTAGAAAGTGGAGTATTGGTGGGCTTGCGTAAAACAAATGAAATGAAGTATATGAGAGGTGGAAAATGGAAACAGTACAGGGTTATGTAGAAAAAATTGTATTCCGAAATGATGAAAACGGATACACAGTCATGGATATTGATGCAGATGGTGAGATGAAAACATGTGTGGGAACATTTCACACAATTAATGAAGGGGAATATATCAAGATTTCCGGTGAATACACAAATCACAAAGCATATGGACCACAGCTTGTGGCTCAGGAATATGAAATTATACAGAGAGAAGATGAACTGTCAATTATTCGCTATCTGAGTTCAGGAGCGATTAAAGGTGTGAGAGAGTCAACGGCAACAAAAATCGTCAATCGATTTGGAAAAGATACTTTTCGAATTATGGAGGAAGAACCACAGAGACTTGCTGAGATAAAAGGAATCACCCAAAAGAAAGCAATGGATATATCTGATCAGATTCAGGAGAAGAGAGAACTGAGAAGTGCGATGATATTTCTTGCCCAATATGGAGTTAAGATGACACTAGCAGTCAAGATTTATGATTATTATGGACAGAGACTGTATGAAGTGATTCAGACAAATCCATATAAGCTCGCCGATGATATTGAAGGTGTTGGATTTAAAATAGCAGATGAGATTGCAGAAAAGGTTGGGATTCGTCTCGATTCTGATTTTCGTATTCAAAGTGGAATCTTATATACACTTTCTCAGGCAACACTAAATGGAAGTATGTATTTGCCAGTAGAGATTCTCGAAGAGAGAGCGGAAAACTTTTTGGAATTGCAGGATGTTGATTTTGAGAGGCATATTGTTGATATGTCAATTGATAAAAAAATTGTCTGCAAGGGTAAGAATGTTTATTTGGCGAAAAATTATTACACGGAATTAGCTGTGGCAAGGATGCTTGTGGACTTGAAGGCTCACAATAAAATAAATGAAACAAAGGTTATGAACAATCTCAAGAGGATTGAAATGGAAAATGAAATAGAGTTGGATGAGATTCAGGAGCAGGCAGTGTTGGAATCTGTAAAATCAGGGCTTGTTGTTATAACCGGAGGTCCCGGAACGGGAAAAACTACAACCATTAACATGATTATTCAGTATTTTGAAGAGCAGGGGGCAGAAATTCTGCTTGCGGCACCAACTGGACGAGCAGCGAAGAGGATGTTTGAAACCACTGGCAGAGAGGCACAGACGATTCATCGATTATTATCTTATAGTGGAAATCCGGAAGAGGGTGGAGCAATGAAGTTTGAGCGCAACGCCGAAAGTCCATTGGAGGCAGATGTGGTCATTATTGATGAGATGTCTATGGTAGATATATTCTTGATGAACGCATTGCTAAAAGCAATCCTGCCGGGGACAAGATTAATTTTGGTTGGAGATGTCAACCAGCTTGAGTCGGTTGGTGCAGGAAAAGTTATGGAAGATATTATTAGCAGTGGTCAGTTTAATGTGGTAAAACTTGAGAAGATTTTCAGACAGGCCGCTGAGAGCGATATTGTCATGAACGCCCACAAAATCAATAAAGGTGAATTTGTAAATCAGGAAAAATTCAGCAAAGATTTTCTTTTTATCAGGCGAGATAGTGCAGATAAAATTTTAAATGCAACACTTGCTCTGATTACACAAAAACTTCCAGATTATGTTCAGGCGGATCAAAATGAAATTCAGGTCATTACTCCAACCAGAAAAGGAGTGCTTGGAGTTGAGAGAATCAACACGGTGATGCAGCAGTACCTGAATCCACCGGCATACAATAAGGTAGAAAAAGAGATTGCCGGAGTTCTTTTTCGAGAAGGCGACAAGGTTATGCAGATAAAAAATGACTATCAGATTGAATGGGAGATTAGAGGAAAATACAATGTAGTTACAGAAAAAGGCATGGGTGTTTTTAACGGTGATGTTGGAATTATCACAAAGATAAATACAGCTACAGAATTGGTGGAGGTAGAATTTGATGACCACAAGTTTGTGATTTATACATTCAAGCAAATGGACGAGTTAGAATTAGCTTATGCGATTACCGTACATAAATCACAGGGTAGTGAGTATCCGGCAGTGATTATTCCTATGTTTCAGGGACCGGCGATGCTGATGACGAGAAATCTTCTCTATACAGCAGTAACCAGAGCAAAAAAGTGTGTATGTCTGGTCGGTGATATGGAGGTGTTTGATTTTATGAAAGGAAATAACACGATTCAGAAGAGATACACTGGTCTGGTAGAGAGAATTATGGAGGTGTCAGAAAATAAATAAATTAATGAGGGTGGGAGTTGCGGTGTTCTTTCCGCTCAGGTGTCCGGTATGTGACAAAATATTGCCAATTGGTGGAGAGAAAATTTGCAAAAAATGTTATCATAAATTATCTTTTGTCAAAGAACCAAGCTGTAAAAAATGTGGCAAACAATTGCAAAATCAAGAGGAAGAATATTGCAGTGACTGCAGAACAAAACCACATTTATATAAGAGAGGAATTGGATTGCTTGAAAACAGAGGCATCAGTCAGAAGTCAATCTATGCAATTAAGTATAAGAATAAAAGAGAGTATGTCGATTTCTATACAGATGAGATTGCAAAACGATATGGCGGAGAAATTGATTACTGGAAAGCAGATTTGATTATGCCGGTGCCTTTACATAAGAAGAAATTAATCAAGAGAGGATTTAATCAGGCTGAGGTGATAGCAAAATCTCTGAGCCAAAAACTAGGTATTCCGGTCAGCGGTTCATTGAAAAGAGTAAAAAACACAGTCCCTTTAAAAACATTGAAGGGAAGTGAGAGAAGAAATTGTCTCGCAGAGGCATTTCGTTCAGATGAGCCTGCTGTGAGAGGAAAACGAATTATTCTGGTGGATGACATTTACACCACGGGAAGTACCATTGATGAGTGCAGCAGGGAGTTAAAGGCAAAGGGTGCGAGAGAAACATTTTTTATCACACTGGCGATTGGAGATGGGATGTAGGCAAGCGCGACAGCTCTGTTATTCTGCTGTAGTATATACAATACTATTCACAGCCCTTCATCTACATTCACATTCGTGACTTCTGCGAAGTTCCAGTCTCGCTGCTTGCGCAGCTAAGAATGTTCATATAGATGAAGTTCCTGCTCCACAGGAATAGCAAGAGCAGAATAGTAACTGAGAGAAAAAAGGTTGACGAAAAACAACACCTGTGATATATTAATCTAGCGATGGAAGAAGTCTTTTTTTTTATGCTTTCATTTTCAGTTCGACTATAAGAACTAAAAATAAAAGCACAGCGTAGAATATTAAAGTGGAGGTGGACAGTTGTGCGCGTAAAGATAACATTGGCATGTACAGAGTGTAAACAGCGTAATTATAATATGACGAAAGAGAAAAAAACACACCCTGACAGAATGGAAACTAAGAAGTATTGTAAGTTCTGTAAGAGACATACATTACACAAAGAAACAAAATAGTCAAGCAGATTACAAAATCGGATTTTAATATCGGATTAAGAAAGAGGTAACAATGGGAGAAGCTAATACAGATGTAAAGCTTGATAAGACCAAAGACAAAACTAAGAAAAAAAGTTTTTTTAAAGGTCTCAAAGCCGAGTTTAGCAAAATAATCTGGCCTGGCAGACAATCAGTTGCAAAAGAAACAACAGCAGTTATCATTGTGTCAGTAATTCTTGGTGTAATCATAAAACTACTTGACATGATAATCCAGTTTGGACTTCATAATTTAATTATAAAATAATTGTTGAGAGGAATAGGTGATTATATGTCAGAAGCACATTGGTATGTTGTTCATACTTATTCAGGTTATGAAAACAAAGTAAAAGCTAACATCGAGAAGACAATTGAAAATCGAAATCTTCAAGATCAGATTTTACAGGTTAGCGTTCCTATGCAGGAAGAAGTGGAGATTAAGAACGGAGCCAAAAAGGAAGTTTCCAGAAAGATGTTTCCAGGTTATGTTCTTATCCATATGGTTATGAACGATGATACATGGTATGTTGTAAGAAATACCAGAGGTGTTACAGGTTTTGTTGGACCTGGGTCAAAACCAGTTCCACTTACTGAGGCAGAGATGATACCACTTGGAATCGAGATTGAAGACAAGAGAGTCGAAGACAAGAAGATAGTTGTTGACTTGAAAGTGGGAGACACAATCGTAATAACCAATGGTGTTTGGGCAAATCAGATTGCAGAAGTCAAACGAATTGACGAACACAAAGGAATGCTTACGATTGATGTAGGAATGTTTGGTCGTGAAACACCAACAGAAATAAGTTTCGCAGATGTTAAGAAGTTGGATTAGTATTTAATCCGGTGGGAGGATGAATTTCTTCCGATAATACCACAAATTTTAGGAGGTGCCATTATGGCTAAGAAAGTAGAAGGATATATTAAATTACAAATCGAAGCTGGTAAAGCAACACCAGCACCACCAGTTGGACCAGCTCTTGGACAGCATGGTGTAAATATCGTACAGTTCACAAAGGAATTCAATGCAAGAACAGCTGATCAGCCTGGAATGATTATTCCTGTAGTTATTACAGTATACTCAGACAGAAGTTTTGACTTTATTACAAAAACTCCTCCAGCAGCAGTATTGTTAAAGAAAGCTTGTAAGATTCAGTCTGGTTCAGGTGTACCTAACAAGACTAAAGTTGCTAAGATTTCTAAAGAAGAAATCCAGAAAATCGCTGAAATCAAGATGCCTGACTTAAACGCAGCTTCACTTGAGGCAGCTATGAGCATGATTGCTGGTACAGCAAGAAGTATGGGAATCACAGTTGAAGATTAATTTGAATTGTAGTTTATAAATAGTACACAATGGAATATAGACTTCGTGAATATTCTGTTGTCAGAAAATTAAAGTGGGAGGAGCACTCCTCCGCTAATACCACTAGGAGGTTTTGAAATGAAACGAGGAAAGAAATATATCGAAGCAGCAAAGTCAGTAGACAGAGCTACTTTATACGACGTAGCAGATGCTGTATCTTTAGTTAAGAAGACAGCAGTTGCAAAATTTGATGAGACAATCGAGGCTCATATCAGAACAGGTTGTGACGGACGTCACGCTGATCAGCAGATCAGAGGAGCTGTTGTATTACCACACGGTACAGGTAAAGAAGTTAAAGTTCTTGTATTCGCTAAGGGTGCAAAGGCTGATGAAGCTTTAGCAGCAGGCGCTGAATTTGTTGGAGCAGAAGAATTAGTACCAAAGATCCAGAATGAAAACTGGTTCGATTTCGATGTAGTTGTTGCTACACCTGATATGATGGGTGTTGTTGGTCGTTTAGGACGTGTACTTGGACCAAAGGGCTTAATGCCAAACCCAAAAGCTGGTACAGTTACAATGGACGTAACAAAAGCTGTTCAGGATATTAAAGCTGGTAAGATTGAGTACAGACTTGACAAAGCAAACATTATCCATGTGCCAGTTGGAAAAGCTTCATTCACAGAGGAGCAGTTAGCGGACAACTTCCAGACGCTTATTGATGCAATCAACAAAGCTAAACCAGCAACACTCAAGGGACAGTATTTAAAGAGTGTAACTCTTACATCTACAATGGGACCTGGTGTGAAATTAAACGTTGGTAAACTTGCTAACTAATCTGTAGATTTCAGAATTGGTTTTGACCGGATTTTGAAAAAAATAGTTACGCAAATACAGCAAAATTTGATTGACAATAAAATATAAATGTGTTAATATACACAAAGTGTTGAACCGAAGACAGTAGGTGCAGTCGCGAGATTGCTTAAATTTTGACAATAGATTGTTTGCAAAGCATACAATTTATCGTATGATTGCCTGCCGAGGAATAAACTTATGTTGAATTTATACCTCTATGTCTGTGGGCGACCGAGACATAGAGGTTTTTAAGTTTTATATACAGAGATTCGCTTGCGAATCCTGAATAAATTCGGATTACACAACTTGCCACAGCAGTGGCACAAATTGCTGCGTAGCAGTACAATCTATAAGGAGGCAAAAATTCATGGCTAAAGTAGAAGTAAAGAAACCGATTGTTGACGAGATTTCTGAATTACTTAAAGACGCAAAATCAGCAGTTTTAGTTGATTACCGTGGACTTACAGTTGAAGAAGATACAAAACTTCGTAAAGAATTAAGAGAATCAGGATGTGTTTACAAAGTATACAAGAACACAATGATTAACTTCGCTGTTCAGGGTACAGAGTTTGAAGAATTAAGCAAACATTTAGAAGGACCTACAGCACTCGCTGTTTCAAAAGAGGACGCTACAGCACCAGCCAGAGTATTATTCAATTTCTCTAAAGGCGCTGAGGCACTTGAGCTCAAAGCTGGAGTAGTTGAAGGAACATACTACGATACAGACGGAATCAAAGTTATCGCTACTATCCCTTCAAGAGACGAGCTTCTTTCAAAATTCCTTGGAAGCATCCAGTCACCTATTACAAACTTCGCTCGTGTTATTAAGCAGATTGCTGAGAAGAACGAAGAGACAGTTGCTTAATTATAAGCAGTTGAATGATATTTGTGCATGAGTAATTGTGCATAGATTGTGAAAGAAATTTTTATCAATTTAAAAACGAAAATATGGAGGATAATAAAATGACAACTCAGGAAATTATTGAAGTAATCAAAGGTTTATCAGTTTTAGAATTAAACGATTTAGTTAAGGCTTGTGAGGAAGAATTTGGTGTTTCTGCAGCAGCAGGTGTTGTTGTAGCAGCAGCAGGTGCAGCAGGCGCAGCAGAAGAGAAATCTGAATTTGACGTAGAGTTAACATCATTCGGCGAGAAGAAGATGGACGTTATCAAACTTGCTAAGAACGAATTAGGTTTAGGATTAAAAGAAGCTAAAGAGAAAGTTGAATCAGCTCCTACAATCATCAAAGAAGCAGCAGCTAAAGATGAGGCTGAGGCTCTTAAAGCTAAATTCGAAGAGGTTGGCGCTACAATTACATTAAAATAATTTTAGCTTATGAATTTTCAGAGAGTCATACACTAGAAATAGTGTGTGGCTCTTTTTGCGTGTTAGCAATGAGATAAGTGCATAAAAAGATACAAAAAGCTGGACTGCAAGTTTACTTGCGAGTACAGCTTTTTGTATCTTTCGTGGCATTTGTCGAATGTCACGACCGAGATGGAGCGCAGCGGAATCGAGGTGCGCTTATCAGGAAAAAAATATCTTATATTATTACAAATGATTACGAAAATATTACGTTTGAGAAAAAAATATTAAGTTTGACAGAAAGTAGTGAAAATTGTCAAAAAAAGTGGTATAATAGTCGAAAATAAAAAAACAGATAATCAAAAAGAGGTCATAAGAAAAATAAATCTAAAGTACATATCTAAATCACACCATTGAAGTAACTAGTGAATTTAGTACAAATAAGCAATAAAGTAACCAGTAAATCCAATCAATTAATTGAGACAAATCAAAAAAAATACGCATATATTTTAATAAAAAAATATATAAATGAATGTAGTCTATTAACAAGTCAACAAAGTAACACCATTTTTTAAATATATAATTTCATATCATTCAGATAAATATTTGGGTATATATTCGCAATACAGATATTGGGAATGTGTATTTGAGATAGAAAAACATATAGTTCGTCAGAAATTTTACTTATAACGGAAACACACGAAGAAAGAGAGTGTATTCTAGTATTTACGCAAAGGGGGCGGGGTAAATGAATAAAACTTCTAAGAAAATATTTGCAGGATTCTTATCTTTTATCCTGTTCTTATCCATGTTTGCGGGATTGGATTTGAAGATTGCACAGGCGGAGACATATATTATAGCTGCAAAGATTGGCGATCATTATGAGATTGATGTAAATGGCTGTACTTATCTTCGAGTTGGCGGAGAGTTACAATTGGCTCTTCAAAGTTCTAGAACTACGGATATCAATCCGACCCCTACAGTTATTAGGAGCGGTGTGACTTGGTCGAGTTCTGATACAACCAAAGCGACTATTAGCAATACAGGACTAGTAAAAGGTGTTGGAGATACACATAATAGCACGATTTTAATAAGGGCAGTTTATAAAGGAATCACATATGAAAAGCCGATAGCTGTTGTTTATGAGCACAGTAATATTAGAATTTATGAGCAAAGAGAGGCATATTTATCGGGAGAGATTGAAGATGCAACTTATTATTATTCGTCATCTCAGGATATTATCGTAGGAGACAGGGCGGTAGAACCGCCACACAAGGACTATGACAAATTTATATTTTCAGGATGGTACAAATTTGAAGATACAAATAATAATAATAAAGCAGATCCAGAAGAACTGAGAATAGATGATGCACATCGATTTGTGTTTGCAAACGAGATTATAGGATTTAACGATAATATATGTGTTTGTCCTGTTTACTCAAATTTGAACACCTCATTAATTAGTGTGGAATTTGTAGCTGTTTATGGTGAGAATAAAACAATAAAATTGGATAGTACATATAAAATTGAAGCATTTTTACAGGCAGATGAGGAAACTTTTGTAAGAGATATTAGTTTACCGAACTTTTATACTCACACAGAAGGACAGGATTCTATGATGGCAATTGTACTGGCAGATGACAGCAGTCAGATTTATCTGAAAGCACAGGAAAATCAAAATTGTCAAATAACACTTGATAGGAGTCAAAAAAAGGCTCATATTGAATTGAGCAGACAACAGATTGAGGAAAATAAAAATCTGTCTTTTAAGATTGTATTTACAGGTGCTCAGGCAACCTATACAGTCAATCATTACAAAGAGAAATATGTGGGGGACATACGAAGTGAAGAGGAACGATATGAGTTACTTTATTCTGAAACAAAACAGAGTATTGTATATGCCTATACAGATGCACAGACAATATCGGTACAGTATCCGATTTTAGATGATTTTTCGCTAGTCAATCAGTTAGAAGGATTCGTGCCAGATCGAGTTGTAGATGTACAAATTGACAAAGTGACAGGTATTGTGATTAATGTCTATTATAAGAGGCAGTCATATACAATGAGATTTGTGTCGACTGGAGATCATCCAATTACGGAAAAAGTTATGCAGTGTGGAACACCAATTAGTCTGGTAACAGATTCGGGTAGTGCGAATTATGGAGAATTGACAGTTGCAGATTTGCAAGGACAGACCATTACAATAGCGACACCAGAAAGAAATGGATACCGTTTTAGTGGATGGAAATTTACATTCATTAATGAAGATGGTGATGAAGTTGTTATGGGAGGACTCCCGACAAGTATGACTGCGCATGATATTCTTGCCACTCCGTTGTGGGAGGCGCAGGCGATGGTTGATTACAAGATTGTCTATTGGAAACAGAAACCAGTGGTAAAAGGTGATAAAGACAATGACGGTACACCTGATATGGAACAATATCCGACAGATATAAATACTTATAACAGTAGAATTGGCAATTATGACTATGATGCGTATGAAGAAGTTTCGGCAGGAGCAAGAGTTGGAATGAAATCAACTGATTTGATTGCGCAATTGGAAACAGCGGGAACGATTAATGGAAAATATCCGGCAGGAGCAAATGATAAAGTTACCTATGAATACAAGGGAGCAGTTGCCAGTGCAGAAGAGTTGAAGATAAACGGTTCTACCGTAATCAACGTATTTTATAACAGAAAGATTATACATTATTATGTGAACTGGAGAACCTACAATGTGCCAAAAGACAATAATCATCTGAGTGAATATGTGGGATTGCAGGGAGCGAATATCGCTGATTATTATGATGGATTTACTTTTGATACGGCATATGGATGGCAGTACCAAAAATCAGGAAGTTCAACGACAACAACAAACACTTTTGTCAGTTCGTTTGTAGATATAGATGATGGAACTCGATTTACTGCAGTAGCAACTTCGACAGAAAATTCAAAAGCGATTCATTTTATAGAACAGCCAGATGGAACATTTCAGATGGCAACAGAACCGATAAACTTAACGGCACAAAAATTTGGAATAGGTAATAAATTTAGTGGATATAATGCAAGAGGATATCGAGTTGTTACACGGCGTTATAATCAGAGTCAAAACGCATATGTTAATGACTATATTACTCCAAATACCGACACAACAGCTGGATATAAAACTGTTACTGGGAATGGTCAAGAAATAAGTTTAGCTCTAGGCACTTGGGATACTGCAAAATCTATCCAGATTTATCACTATCGGGAAACCGGATATGCGATTGAGATGTTTTACGGCTCATCTACAGGAAATGTAGTACAGTTTGACGGTTATGGTGGTGCAGATTCTGATTTAATTCATTATGGAGATTCTGTGTGGGAGGTACTCTCACAATATTGTCAGGCTAGAGGATATAATGATTCGGTACATCCGATGCCAGATAATGTAAGAGCAGATAATGCAGATACAAATCCGGCGAACAACTGGGTGTGGAAAGGTTGGTATATGATACCAGATCCAAAAGGAGAGAATGTAGACAGCAGTAAATATACAGCTCAGACCACAGATACATTTATGGGTGCAAAGACAATCAGAATATTTGCAGTATGGCAGCCACCACAGTGTGAGGTTACATTTCGCGATCCGGCAGGTATGAATGAAGATAAAATTGTAAGCTATGATAAATATGATTTGATAGCTCCTTCTGAATTGTATGATGGAAGTAAATTAAATAAACCAACCATTAAAAATGATTTGAAAGATACAGATGCGTATTATGAATTTGAGGGCTGGTATTACGATGAAAACTTCAGTGCAAAGTATGATACTGCCAGAAAGATAGAAAACCCATTTACACTCTATGCAAGATGGGTACTCAAAGGTTTGATTAGTTATAAAGTAAAACTTTACAATACCAAAGGAGAGGTAATTGGAGAGGAGCAGATACAAATTTCGCCGGCAGGTGTTTATAAGGTTGTTGGATTGACTTATGTAGATGGATATGAGAATACCGGAGCAACAAAAAGAGTGTATGTTGATGCAGATTTGATTAGTACAGATGTAACTGCTTACATAGAGGATAATGTAGGTGTTTATCAGGTACATTGTATTGAAGATAATGATGCAAATAAAAAAATAACATCGTATTTTTATGGTACAACCCCAAGTTTGACACTTGAGCAATCAAAAAGTGGTTTCAACCCCTTTAAATATAAGGGTTTGAGCCACTTTTGTTATGAAAACGATATGTACTATTTTTTTGTTATGAAAACGATATGTACTATTTTTTTATTTTGATGTTTTTGAAAGTTTTATAATACTTCGCATTTCTGATTTTGATATAAACTCATAGTCTGTTCTGAAGTCAAATATTCGGTGTAAATCATCAGTAAGTTTTGTTCTTGTGTATGATGGTATGTATCCACTTTCTTTTGAAAGGAGCGTCATATTCATATTCCTAAGAGTTGATAAAATCTCTTCACATGTATACTTTTTATTCAGTTTATTTTCAAGTAACCTGTAAATTAAAAGACTGATAAAGCATATAAGAAAATGCGCTTTTATACGGTCGTCACGTCTCACATATACAGGTCTTGCCTCAAAGTCTGTTTTCATGATTCGGAAGTTTTCTTCAATCTCCCAACGTTGCTTATTGATTCTTAATATTTCTTCAACATCTCCTTCAAGATTTGTGATAACAGCATAAAATCCATCGTATATTTCCTCTTCTGATATACGTTCCGTATCTAAATCATATGCCTTGTTTTCAGCAACTTCTCCGTCATTTGTAACAGCAACTGTTTTTACAAAACGAGCAGGATCATTTTGATTTTTTCCTCGTCTTTTTTTACCGGGTTCATCAATCATTTTTTTCGCTCTGTCGATTTGCTGTTGACAGATCTTTCTTTGATAGGCTTTGTATTTAGGAGAATAGGTTACAATGACTATTTCATCCATATCTCCATTTGCCACAGGGATTTCTTTATAATAAATCGTGTTATAAATTTCAGAGTCAGATTCATCGAGAGTAGAGATATCAATAAAGTTTTGGGAACCTATTTTCCGAAACTGTTTTGGATTGAGAGCAATCGATTTATCCTCTTTATTCATTTTTTTTAGTGATTGAGTGATAACATAAGCTCGATTACCAAAGCTGTTAAATTTACGGTTTGCTTTACTTCCTAGACCGGCATCCGAACAGAAAATAAAATCACTACATTCAAAATCACTTACAACCTTTGTCTCTAAAGGTTTTAGAGTGGTCTGCTCATTTTGATTTCCGGGGAAGATGTCAAATGCAAGAGGTATGCCATCTGCATCCATAAACAATCCCATTGTCACAATCGGATTTGGACGGTTTTCTTTGCTTTTGCCATATTTTCTTAAATCATCATCCTGCTCAATTTCAAAGTAATAATTCGTACAATCATAATATAAGATTTTTTTATTTCTTGGTTGGAAGAAGTTTGAGTTTCTGTAAAGTTCTTCCTGGATAAAATCAGATTCATCAGCCATTACAGATAATGCACGATATATATTTTGAAGTTCATACTTCGGAGGTTCAAGTAAGGTTTTACAATAAGTGTAACTGCTTAGTTTACTTGAAGGTGAAAGTATTCTTGCAAAGACAAGGTCAGTTATTATCGCATTAAAATCATAAGTATACTTGTGTTTTTTAGAAATCTTTCTGCAAATGGAATCTATTTTTAACTCTGCAAAAATATTTTGTAAAAATAAATATCCGACATTAAAAAATCTTTGTTCATCTTTGGGTATACAGGCTAACCTGGAAAAAGAAACAGATATGTTGCGTGTATTGTCGTTATACTGATCGGTATCTTTTTGAGCCTCAAGTTTTGCCCATGCCATCATTGCATCATAGTCACCAGAGAACTGCTCTAAAAGATCGTTAAGTTTTCCGAGTTTTCTATAAATTTTTGAAGAAGTTTTTCCGTTTTCTTTGCGGTAGGATCTGCAAATATAAACATTTTTATTAGACGTAGCACCAGTTATTGAAACATACATAAAAATCACCTCATTACTATCATACCACAGATAGCACAAAATAGCACTAATAAATTTCGAAAATTTGACAAAAAAATAAGCCTCAAATAGGCTAGGTTAGGGGATTTACTCTTTGTGGATGTGGAGAGAAAGTGTCAAACTCCCGGGTGTTTATCAGGTACATTGTATTGAAGATAATGATGCAAATAAAAAAATAACATCGTATTTTTATGGTACAACGTATGCAGAAAAATATGTGACACCACCAAAGCTTGACGGATATATGTTTGTTGGATATTCCAGAAAGTCAACCTATAACGATGATGGACGTCTAGAGCAGAAGTGTTATCAGGTTATTAAGAAAAACGAGGATTGTGTATCGACAGGAACTGGATATGTAAAGTCACTGGAAGTGATATTTCATTATAAAAAGATTATCGATGTTCCGATTGAAATTCGATATTTTAAGGAAAACGATGAGGGAACATTTACACAGGACACAGATGCGACAAAGCATATTACGGGAGCAAATGTTGGAGAATTGGTGGATTTTAAAGCATTTCGAAGTGTTGGAGAAAATGGAGAAGTTGTCTTTACAAATTATGCACCAGATGATAAATATCAGGGATATTTCATGTCGGTATCGCCGGTAGATTTGAAAAAGACAATATCATCAATAGACAGCAGGAACATTATCAATGTATTTTATCGAAGAAAATATTGCGAAGTGAATTTTATTCATGATCCGTCAAAAAACGGAACCGATATTACAAATATGCAGATGAGATTGGTTACGGACCCTGGAACAACACTTACAAGGATAACTGAAAAGGTAAAGGTAAATGATAAAGTGGTACCACCGGAAGTTTATGGATTAGATACTACTGGCTGGAATGGAAATCGATACAAGGTGCAGTGGTGCACGAAGGACACTCAAGGAAACTTAATTCCATTTGATTTTAATACCAATTCAATAACGGGCAATATGACTGTATATGCGAATTGGGTTGATAGAATTACAAATCCGTGGTATGTGCTGGAGGTATATGGGGCATCGGACGAATTTGATTATACGGCACAGCCTCACAATGTTACGGAGAGAAAAAACAATGTAGAAGATGTTATTACGGATATTAAATTTACATATAACAGATATTCTTCAGGTACCGTTACAACTGCACAAGTAGAAAAATCATCTTCTACTTTAAGCTGGATTGGCACTGACCGAACACAATTTCAATATATAGGAAGATATACAACTTCAGGAACAACCTATCAGGTCACGATAAGAGGACATTATCATTTGTCTGATAAAAGTGAGGACACACCGGTTGGAGGTGTAGATACAGGTATGTATAATGGACAGATTACGATTGATTCGGTGCAGCAACAGAGGGTATATAATAATGGAACATTAAGTAGTGTAACTTCTATATTAAGTAGTACCACTGTGAAATCTTCGCCGGGATATGTTCTAATTAAACCGGCAGAAATGAAAATTACAACAGACAGTATGGAAGATGGGCAGTACAAGTATAATGGTCAAGACCAGACGAAGAAATCTGGAAAAATAACCATTAATACAAATGGAACTATAACAGAGAATCCAATTGGAGAAGGACCGGAGGTGAACTTGCTTGGTGATGACAAGATGACTTATGAGTTTACCGGAAAACAGAAAGATGCAGGTACATCGGCTAACACTATTGATATTACATCTATTACTACGGCAAGAACAGGAACAGTAGATGCATCGCAAAATTATAGGATTACCTATGAGCTGGGAAGATTAATTGTCCGAGAGTCTGATGATGATTGGGAGGTTAGTGGCGTTGTAATTACAAGTGTAGATGCAGAAGTAGATGGACAGTGGCATGGAATTACAGTTGAAGATACAGAAAATCATAATTATCGATTTCTTGTCAAACATGGAGAAGAAGTTTATCGATATGCGACACAGAATCCGAGATTTAATACATCTGGATATAGAAGGTTGGAAGTTATCGTAGTAAATCCAAATTATTCTACACCAAAAACAATTCTCTATGATAAAGATGGAGATTTGATTCATGTGAAACTTGGTTCAAATGATGTTATTCCGTCTGGCTTAGTCCAGCATGGATTACCATATATAATTTTAACAATATTTTCTTTCATATTAGTTGGAACAGTTGTTGTGTTTAGGACAAAAAATAAAGAAAGGAGTGGTAGTGAAAAAACAAATGTTGGAGGTGAAGTGAGTGGAGGCAAATGAAGAAGTAAAGGAAAATTGCAACGAAACTGACAACGAGAAATTACTGAGCGAGAAAGAAAATGACAATCAAAAGAAGAAACGTCGATTTCAGAGAAAATATATAATAAGTTTTATCTTAAAGTTATTATTTATGATATTTATTCTCTGGGTTATGTTCTACAAGATATTTGGAATTTATGCAGTAAAAAATAATGATATGCAGCCGAAAATTATGGCTGGTGATCTTACCTTTTACTACCGATTAGATAAATCGTATAAGAGTTCCAATGTAGTAGTTTACAAGGTTGATGGTAAGAAATATGTAGGAAGAATTGTAGCAATCGGAGGAGATACTGTTGAAATCACAGAGGAAGGAAAATTAATTATTAACGGAGATACTATGATAGAGAGTGACATCTATTATCAGACGACAGCCTATGATGGTGACAGTGATACGGTAAAATATCCGATGAAACTACAAAAAAACACCTTTTTCATCTTAGGGGATTACAGGGAAGGTGCCAAAGACAGCAGATATTTTGGTGCAATTCCGGTTGAACAGATAGAGGGAGAAGTGATTACGGTAATACGAAGAGGAGGAATTTAGAAAAATGATGCAGTTACTTGGGAATAAAGCAGCAATAGTCAGGCATATGATTATGAATACAGAATAGGAGGGATTCTTATGAGAACCAGAAAATTAAGAAATAAAATAACAGCCATTGCGGCGGCAGCTATGTTGGTGGTGTCATCTATGACGGTGACGGCGTTTGCGGATAGTGAAAAAGGTGTAACGGATAGTGGTGGTAATACAGTCACAATTACAAAAGACTTAAAACTGGTAGATGCAGACAATCCAAGTTTTGTTCCAACTGTCCCAAATGTAAAGTTTAAATATAGTATTGCGGCGGTTGAGGCAGCAGACTTAGGAACTGTGTACAAAGCATCAACAGATAGTGCATATACAAAAGTAAAGCCTGGAGTAGCGGCTGCTTTACAGGCAACAGAAGGCAATATCATCTTTGCACCTAGTAATCCGGTTACTACAACAGCAACTACAAATCATGTTGCCTCAAATACTCTGGAGATAACATTTAAACCGGATGAATTTTCAGCGGCTGGAGTTTATAGATACAAAATTACAGAGACAGGAAATACAAACAGTAATGTAACAGAAAATCTTACAGATAATTTCAGATACATTGATGTCTATGTGAAGAATACAAACTCTGGAAATGTAATTTCTGGATATGTAGTTACCAAGAAAGCAGAATCAACGGATCCTAATGCAGTACTGAAGACAGAAGGATTTACAGATGATTACCAGAAATATACAGAGGATGCTAACACTCATGTGCTGACAAAATCAGGCAGTGAAACAACTGTTGCGGATGTCAGTACCTATACAACCTATGATTTAACAGTATCAAAGAAGGTTGATGGAGACTTGGGAGATAAGAGCTATGGTTTTGGGTTCTCGGTTGCGTTTACATCAGAGGCAGCAGATGAAAGTATGAGAAAGCCAGATAACAATGGAGTAGTATTAAAGACTACACATTCGGCTGGCACAGAAATTGCCAATAAAACAATTGCTTCAAATGTAGCATCCATAGGCGCAACATTAAAACATAATGAGAGCATCACAATTCAGGGTATTCCGGCAGATACTATGAAATATGTTGTGACAGAGACTGCACATACATCTGATAATTATGTTGTTACTGCAAAGGCTTATGCGAATGCAAGTGCAACAGATATGACAGAAACAGCGGTCAATTCGGGTGCAACAGGAGCTCTGGAAATTAATAAAGGGGCAGGCAAGAATGCAGTTGAATATACCAACACCCTCGCCTCTGTATCTCCAACAGGTTTAGTATTCAAAATCATGCCATACATCATCATGATTGCACTGGCACTTGTTCTTGGATATGTATATCTTGGAAGAAGAAACAAGGCAAATGAGTAACATAAATGTGATAGCTTCAACCGTTAACAGAGCAAACGAGAGAAGATAGAAAAGAAAACTTAACGAAGCAAAACAAAAAACTGAGCAAATTTTGACAATGGATATCGAGGAGGGAGCAGGATGTTTATACGAATTGGATATCGAATTGCCAAAGTCGGAAATTTCTTTCTTGGCACTTTGGCGGCTATAATCGCAATGGTTGCATTTGCATTTGGAACTTACTCTCTCTGGGATATGTATATGACAAATCAGGGGGCGTTTACGTCCTCTGATATTTTGAAATATAAACCGGCAAGTACAAGTGAGGGAGACAACCTGACACTTGGTGAATTGAGAAAGATTAACAATGAAACTGTCGCATGGATTACCGTGTATGGAACGAATATTGATTATCCGATTGTGCAGGGCAAGGACAATGCAAAATATGTCAATACAGATATTTATGGAGAATTCTCTCTGTCAGGGAGTATCTTTTTGTCCTATGAAAATCAGTTTGATTTCTCGGACAGTTATAATGTGATGTTTGGGCACCATATGGCGAGCGGAGCTATGTTTGGTGATGTTTCTGAGTTCACGGCGAGAACGTTTTTTGACAAACACAGATGGGGAACTTTATTTACGGAGCAGGAGACGTATGATGTACATTTTTTTGCAATTATGAATACGGTTTCTTATGATTACGAGGTGTACTATCCGAAGAAATATACAGAATCGGAGAATATTCCAAAATTACTTTCCTATATAAAAGACAAATCCATGACATTTGAGGATATTGGATTTGAGGGAGACAATAAGATTGTGGCGCTGTCAACCTGTAAAGATGCGAGCACCAATGGACGAACCGTTCTGTTTGGAAAAATGATAAAGCGAGTTGCGGGAGTGGATAATCCGGAAGTGCCGGAGAAAGTTAAAAATGGTGATTTAGCCAAAGATTCAGATGGAAATGGAGAAGGTTTAGGACCTGCATTTGTTCTGGGTGCAAAGAGTGGAAGTATCAGTTATATGGCACTCTTTAATCTGCTTTGTGTTGTAATTATTTTACTTCTTGCAATATTCGTTCTGTTTCAAAGAAATGAAAATAGGAATCGCAATGACAGTGAGAATGACAATGAGAATGATCATGAGAATAATAATGAGAGCGAAAATGAGAATGAAAAGCAATATAGATATAGAAAAAGAAGAGGAAAAATTTTCCTCTGTCTTGATTTTGTTGTATCGCTAATTGTATTTATACTGACAGAGGACATTAGAAATCCGATTTGTATCTTTGACTGGTGGTCGATTCTCATGGCAATTTTCCTAATTGCTGCAATTGTAATCCTGATTGTAGGGAAAAGAGATAAAAATGATGAAGAGGAAGTTGTGGAAAGGGAAGTCGTGGAAGAGAATGTAGAAAGGGAAGATAAAAACGCTAGTGGGGAAGAAAGCAACTCAGAAAGTTCTGATAAAGACGAGGAAAATTGAAACATTCTGATGAAGAGCAGAACAATTCGAAGAGTCCTGAAGAGACGAATAATCTGAGCAATCGTGAGATACCTTCTGAGGATGAGCAGGAAAACCTATAATTAGGATAAAAGAGATTACCCAGTTGTTGCTGACTGGGTAATTTTCGTGTAAAAAATATGTGGAAAAATTTATGAAAAAATTATATTCAGGTACTTGACAATATTGACATTTGTGTGCTACTATGAAAACTGCACTTTTGTGCAAAGTGGGCATATTATGCCTAAAATCAGATACCTAATAGAAATGGAAACTCCAACTATTTCTATATTATTAAGAATGCAAGGGGTGAATGTCGCTATGGAGAAAAACAGAATGCGTCCGGTAAAAGCAGGAAAAGCGGTTAGAGTTAGCTATGCAAGACAAAAAGAGGTTCTTGAGATGCCTAACCTTATTGAAGTCCAAAAGGATTCCTACAAGTGGTTTTTAGAGGACGGTCTTAAAGAAGCATTTAACGACATCTCGCCAATTGAAGATTTTAATGGTCAATTAAGTTTGGAATTTATTGGTTTTCAGTTGTGTGAAGATGAAGCAAAGTATTCTATTGAGGAGTGTAAAGAGAGAGATGCAACTTATGCAGCACCTCTTAAAGTTAAAGTAAGGCTCAATAAGAAGGAAACAGGTGAATCTAGTGATCATGAGATTTTCATGGGAGATTTGCCACTGATGACAGCAACAGGTACATTCGTGATTAACGGTGCTGAGCGAGTTATTGTCAGCCAGTTAGTTCGTTCTCCTGGTATTTACTACGATATCACTCATGATAAACTCGGTAAGAGATTATTTGCGTGTACAGTAATCCCTAACAGGGGAGCTTGGTTAGAGTATGAGACAGATTCTAACGATATTTTCTATGTACGTGTAGATAGAACAAGAAAGGTACCTATTACAGTTCTTTTAAGAGCATTAGGTTTTGGTACAAATGCCGAGATTATAGATTTATTTGGCGAGGAACCAAAGATTTTAGCAAGTTTTGCTAAAGATACAACAGATAACTACAAAGACGGACTTCTTGAATTATACAGAAAGATTCGTCCAGGTGAGCCTTTGGCAGTTGAGAATGCTGAGAACCTTATTTCAGGTATGTTCTTTGATGCCAGAAGATATGATCTTGCAAAGGTTGGACGATATAAATTCAATAAAAAACTTGCATTAAAGAATAGAATTAAAGGACAGGTGCTTGCTGAGGAAGTTGTAGATGCTCAGACTGGTGAGATTCTCGCTGAAGCTGGAACTAAGGTTTCAGAAGAATTGGCAACACTAATCCAGAACTCTGCTGTTCCATATGTATGGATTGAGACAGAGGAGAGAAATGTTAAGGTTATTTCTAACTTAGCAGTAGATATTAACCATTACGTTGATTTTGACTGCACAGAACTCGGTGTAAATGAGATGGTATTCTATCCGGTTCTCGCTGAGATTCTTGAGCAGAATGACAATGAAGAAGATTTAAAAGAGGCAATCAAGAGAAGAATCACAGAATTGATTCCAAAGCATATCACAAAAGAGGATATTATTGCATCTATCAACTATAATATGCACCTTGAATGTGGTGTTGGACACTCGGATGACATTGATCATTTGGGTAACAGACGTATCCGTGCAGTTGGAGAATTATTACAGAACCAGTACAGAATTGGTCTTTCAAGAATGGAGAGAGTTGTTCGTGAGAGAATGACTACTCAGGATACAGCTGATATTTCACCACAGGCACTTATCAATATCAAACCAGTGACAGCAGCCGTGAAAGAGTTCTTTGGAAGTTCACAGTTGTCACAGTTCATGGATCAGAACAACCCACTTGGTGAGTT
>ONXS01000077.1 GCA_900321855.1 uncultured Eubacteriales bacterium
TTTAAGGAAATTTTTTCCAATTTATTTTATGATTTGATTTATCATCAATAAGTCTTGTAGTTTTGGATACTGCTTAAAAAGTCATCCCTATCAATCCCTATCAATGACTCATTAGTCAAGGACATCACTCATATCATACATTCCTGCTGCTTTTCCCTTGAGGAATTTTGCTGCAGCAATTGCACCATTTGCAAAAATATTTCTTGAGTAAGCTCTGTGCTTGAACTCAATCACTTCATCATTTCCGGCAAAAATCACGTCATGATCACCGACAATTGTTCCGCCTCTGACAGCAGAAATTCCAATTTCCTTCTTTGGTCGTTTCTCTCTCACGGTACTTCTGTCATATCTGTACTCATATTCACAGTTTACCTGCTCATTGACAGCATCTGCAAGCATAAGAGCTGTTCCGCTTGGGGCATCTAACTTCTGGTTGTGATGTTTCTCAACAATCTCAACATCAAATCCAGCCTCTGCAAGCTGTGCAGAAACAGACTTCAGAACTTTCATTAAAGTATTGATACCAAGAGACATATTTCCAGAGCGAAGAACTGCAACCTTCTTACTCAAATCATTTACAGCAAAAATCTGTTCCTCAGAAAGACCTGTCGAACAGAGAACTACTGGAAGATTTTTCTTCTCACAGTAAGCAAGTAAAGCATCAACTGCCTTTGCATTACTGAAATCAATCACAACATCAGCCTCTACATCACAAGCCTCAATATCCGTAAATACCGGATAGCCATTTTCCTTATTATCAACAATATCAATACCTGCAACAATCTGTGCATTTTCGTCTTTCGCTACAATGTCAGAAATAACCTGTCCCATTCTGCCATTACAGCCATGCATAATAATATTAACCATAATTTCTTATCCTTTCTGTGTAAAACTAACATTTAGCAAATTTATGCCGAAAATCCCTTTATACCTTGTTCCGCAAAATGCTCTCGCTCTGTTTTGACATAGCGGTACGCATGGAGCAGATGCCATTAAAATGCGAACTACGTTCACTAGCATCTGCGTAGATAGCAAGCAATCCGTCTGCTGCGCAGACACCTTACTACATATACCAAAATACGCTCCCTAAGTACCGATGTCTGCAAATGTCCGTTCCACAAGGTATAAAGGAATTTTCTGTTGTTTTATGAATTTAGATATTTTGAAAATTTTATCCTTAATTCTCTTATTCGCTCTATATTGAGCAATGAGTCAACTACAGTAACCCATATGCCTCCATCTCTTTTTTCAGTCTCTCCTGATTTTCAGGTTCCATCTCTGTGAGAGGATTTCTGAGTGTTCCGTTAATTTTGCCCATCATTGCAAGTGCTGCTTTTACTGGAATTGGATTTACTTCACAGAATAATGCTTTTACTAAATCAAATGCCTCTAACTGAAGTTTTAAACTTGTAGCAACATCTCCGTCAAAATATGCCTGACAGATATTGTGTGTCTGCTCTGGTGCTACATTTGAGAGAACTGAAATAACTCCTTTTCCGCCAAGTGATAACAATGGCACAATCTGGTCGTCATTTCCTGAATAAATATCAAAGTCAATTCCCTCTTTTTTTACAAGGTGTGCAAGCTCTGCAACCTGTGAAATATTACCAGTTGCCTCTTTAATTGCCACAACATTGCTGTTTGCTTTTGCAATCTTAATTGCTGTTGCCGGAAGAATGTTACAGCCTGTTCTGCTTGGTACATTGTAGAGAATAATTGGAATGTTTACAGAATTTGCAATTCTTGTGAAATGATTTACCAGACCATTCTGAGTTGCTTTGTTGTAATATGGAGTTACTACCAATAATCCGTCTGCTCCGTATTTCTCAGCCTCTGTTGAGAGATAGATTGCTGTGTCTGTGCAGTTTGAACCTGTACCTGCTACAACTGGAATTCTCTTTGCAACTTTATCTACTGCATACTTGATACACGCAAGATGCTCCTCGTGCGTTAATGTAGAAGATTCTCCTGTTGTTCCGCAAATAATAATCGCATCTGTCTTGTTTTCAATCTGAAACTCAATGAGTTCTCCTAATTTGTCAAAATTAACACTTCCATCTTCGTTCATTGGTGTGACAATTGCAACACCCGCTCCTGTAAATATAGACATATAATCACCTGTGTTCCACACTTTGTATATTTTATTCCATTTATATAAAAATGTGAAAATGCCCTTTATCTGAAAGTATGGGCCACTATCCTTTCTCGATTTTCTTTCAGATTATTTTTCGCTGAGACTTAGTTAGTCTCATCTACGGGGTCTGACCCCAAAGTCTAGTTAGTCTCGTCTACGGGGTCTGACCCCAAAAAAGCTAACAAAAAAAGCTAACCACAAGAAATGGTTAGCTTAAATTATCTCTGTTTCTTCGTAGCTCCCCATCTGATAAGATGACAGTCATAGGACTCTTAACCCTATGCCCAAGCAAAATTCCAACAGGAAGAATCCGCTTTCGGCGTATTACCCTTTCAACTCTGAATCATCTATTTCCTGAAATATCTTCCGAGCTACTCTTGCAACACGCAACCTCTACTTAAAATATAAAATTGTTACGACTATTGTCTAAAACGATGATAGCACTGTACAGCATAAATGTCAATGTAAAGTTTTAATCAAAAATCTGAATTTGAAGTCTTAGTTTAAAGTTTCTATCACAGAAATATGATTGGTGTATTTTTTTATTTCTTCCGGCAAATATATGCCTGTCATAATAATTACGGTATCATCTGATTTTGACTCAAGAATCGGTATTAATTCTGAGGAGTCAATAATTCCCTCATCGATTAATCCCAGTACCTCATCAAGAATTAGCACTTCGCACTCACCTGTTGTCAGAACTTTTCTCGCATAATTCAGACCATTTCTGATATTCGTAATCTCTTCTGCTTTATCTTCCTCTGATAATTCTCTGAAACAAATATCATTTTTCTCAAATCGAAACATTTTGATTTCAGGTTCCAAGCGTTTTAAAAAAGAACACTCATCATCTTTTTTCTTCATAAATTTTACAACAATGCTGCTCTTGCCCTGCATAGCATATATCATGGCTTTTCCGAGAGCTGCTGATGACTTTCCCTCTCCATTGCCACAGAAAACCTGCACATATCCTTCGTTCATGAAATTTACCTCTTTTACAGCTATGAATTCATAACTGTTTCTCCTCATATTATTACAACATAATAACATATTTGTAACATTTTTGCAACATTTACGAGGCTGTATACTCTAATTTGCTCACAGAAACCTCATATGCAGTATGTTTTTCTGCCTCATTTTCGTTTATTTTTTTAATATATTCTCTGCTCTGAACTCTTCCCCAAATCTGTATTCTGCTGCCTACTTCAAATGAAGATGCGAATCTAGCGTTTCTTCCCCATGCAATGCAAGGTATGTAATCTGACTTGCCATAAGGTCTGTTTACTGCGATGAGCAAATCTGAAATTTCTCTTCCCAGTGGTGTTTTTCTATAAACCGGTGATTTACAGATAAATCCATCGAGGAAAATCTGGTTTGTTTTTCCAGTCTCATCTTTCTCACCCATAAGCTCCCAGTCTCTCACAAATATGGAAAGTACAAGTTTATTTCTCTCACCGTCATGTTTGTTATATGAACGGAACTGTCCAGATGCTACTACTGTATAACCAATATAGTTCTTTGTGACATCGACCAGTCTTTCCGAAACCATAAGCGGAATCACGTCTGTCATGTCACTCAGACGATTTACAGATACGTCAACGATATAAAACCCTTCTCCAAATACCTGATGACTGAATCTGAATTCTGAAATAATCTCTCCTGTAATACTTACTCGGTTGTTTTCAATAACCTTATCTACCATTGTATTTCTCCCTCCTGTAACCCTTCAAGGTTTATTAATTATTTTATCTATACTAATATATGTCCGAACTTTCTGTTTTAGACTTTGTATTAGCAAGAACTTCATTTAAGATTTTAAACAATTTTTCATTTTTTGCAATCCCTTTTTTAGATTTTTTTTAATTTTTATTCATTTTTTGTTTATAATTTGCCCTTTTTTGTCGAACTGCCCAAGACTAATTTTTCAGCATTTATGACTCCCCATCCCTGAATATTGCGGTCTAAATGAACGTCATCACACGATTTGTAAATCGCATATTTTACCTGTTTGTTCGTCAAAAATGGGTATTTTTCAAGCAAGAGGGCAATAATTCCTGCACAGATAGGTGCAGACATCGAGGTCCCACTTTTTCTTGTGTAGCCATTGCCACGATTAGAAAGACTGACAATATTGTCCCCCAGACATAAAATTTCCGGTTTCACAATACAGTTTTGTGTCGGTCCTCTTCCCGAAAATTCATACACTTTTCCGTATTTTCCGCCATAATCATAGGTTCCAACCGTAATAATGCTCTTTGAACATCCCGGAACCGTAATACTGCCTTTCTCAGGTCCGTTATTTCCGGCAGCAGCAACGACTGTAATTCCATTTCGCCACAATTCTTCTACTTTTTCTAACAAAATCTGATTGCCCCTGCTGTTTTGCTTTAATTCCGACCCAATAGAAATATTTGCTATCCGGATATTATATTTCTTTTTATTTTGAATCACAAAATCTATCGCATCAACCGCATCTTTAATACTTCCATTTCCCTTGTAATCCAGACATTTCAAGACCAATAGACGAG
Source organism: uncultured Eubacteriales bacterium (assembly GCA_900321855.1). Lineage (GTDB taxonomy): Bacteria > Bacillota > Clostridia > Lachnospirales > Lachnospiraceae > Bovifimicola. The sequence goes on from ONXS01000077.1 coordinate 4,663, forward strand.
ATTCCGGAGCAATGCCCATATATTTTCCATCAGACACTGCTCCGGAACCAGCTATAATCCCCGCAATATGAGTACCATGACCACTGTCATCATACATATTTTTTTTATGATTTACAAAATCTATAAAATCCAGCACTTTTCCCGATAAATCCGCATGCTCAGACGCACCCGTATCGAAAATTGCTGTCACAACATCTCTGCCCAGTATGTCATTTTTATGAATATCATCGATTTTTAAAATTCTTCGAACTCTGTCCATTGATATACCTTTATTTTGATATACTTTTATTCAATGCAAATTTCAAAAAACTGTGCAGGCTATTTCATCCAGCTTCCATTTTCCATAAATTGTTCGGCTCGTTTCTGTGCAAGACTGACAATCTCATCATCAAATCCCATTGCCGAAAGTAACATAATGGCATTTTTTGAAGTTGCCTTTCCCGCATGAATCTTATAGTCAAAGTGAATATCTCTGTCTTTTAACTGCTCTGTAAAATGATAATTAGAATAATTCTCTCTCAACAGGTCTGCCAGTTCAATATCGTGAGTTGCCGCAAAACACAACGCATTTTTTTCTGCTATTGTGCCGAGAATTTCTGTGGAAGTCGCAATTCGCTCCACGGTATTCGTTCCTCTCAGCACCTCATCAATGAAACAAATGACTGGTATTTCTCCGTGAAGTGCATCGACAATACGCTTAATCGAGCGAATTTCAACCATAAAATAACTCTCGTTTGTCATAATACTGTCTCTCAACGCCATAGAAGAGTAAATTCCAGACTTTCTAAATTTGATTTTTTTCGCAGTACAGGTGTGAATGGTCTGTGCAAAAATCAGATTTATCGCAACTGATTTTAGAAATGTTGATTTTCCCGATGCGTTTGAGCCGGTAATTAGAACACTCTTTTTCTCTGCAATACTATTTGAGACAGGATGCTCTAATAATGGATGAAACATTTCCTCTGCCACAACACAGTTTTCCTCTGTAAATTCCGGCTGACAATAATAATCCAGTGCTGCTCGAAATGACGAAACGGCAAGCATACTCTCGATTTTTCCCATTCTCTCATACAGCTCAAAAACGGAGTCAATCTGCCCTGCAATGACCGAGCTCATCTGATGAAATTTTATAATATCAATGTGGAAAATCATCCTCACATAATCCATAACAATCTCTGCAATTGAGCCGGAGTTTCCATGAATTCCAATCAGAAATGCGCCTCTGGTAACTGACTTGAGAGACTGGATATTTTCTTTCATCTTATCACATTCATCCGAGATTCCCTTAATATCCGTACCAATAATCTCTTCCGCTTTCCGAATCATATCAATCAGATAGCGAAAACAGACAAAGTATTCCGCAATCTGATTTCGGTACTTATAATATGTTCCAATATTAAACACCAACACGCCCAAAAACGCAAAAATTCCAATGACCGGCTGAATAAATAATAGTGCAAATCCAACAACAAAGAGCACACAGCAAAGATAGTGAATGATGTTGTTTCCTCGTTTCACATCCTTAAAACGCTCTAATAACTGGTAGATAGAATGATTTTTGTTTTTTCCCAGTTGATAAAAAATCTTCTGCAATGCCAAAGCATCGCTCTGATGTTCTTCAAAATAATGATAAACTTGTTCCTCTTCTTCAAAATCTGTATGAAAATTTAATGTCCTTAACTTCTTGTAGAGGTATTCTTCACCCAGAGAAGAATATGTCTGATTGAGCATAACAAAAATCTCATTCATATCCAAATCATTGTAGGTGATGTCATCAATGCAAAAATCTTCTGTTGGACAATTTTTAAAATAATATGAAATTCTTGCAAAATCTTCATCGGTCAGTTTCTCACTGCCCTTCACACCAAATCTCCCGCTGATAAAATTGTCGATTCTTAATTGCTCTTTTTTTCTAAATTTCACGGAATTTATGACGAAAATCACAAATGCAATGAAAAATATACATACATAAATTATAATCGTCTCCATATCAATCACTTCCATTCTTTACTTTCTAATCAAGGCTTATTTATCAGTCTTAATTAGAAAGTATACTAAAGAATAGAATGAAAATCAAATTAAATAATTATGCACACAACACCAGAACTCTCATTTGTAATTTTTTCCAGTGTATTTTTCAACTTATCCTGCGTCTCATCGGACAGTTTCTCCAGCTTATTTCGGATTCCCTCTTCCACAATCTGTTCAATCGATTTGCCAAAAATATTCGTCTCAAAAATACCATCCTCACTCTTTTCGCCATTGTCCTTGATAAACTGAATCAAATCGTTTGCCTGCTGTTCACTTCCGACAATTGGGGCAATTTCTGTCAATACCTCAGTCTTAATCATGTGAATAGAAGGTGCTTTTGCCTTGATTTTGATTCCGAAACGATTTCCATTTTTGGTAATTTCGGGTTCTTCTAACGTAATCTCCTCTTTCGTTGGAGCAACGACTCCATATCCCTTAAATGACACATTTGTCATCGCATCCTGAATTTTGCCATATTCCGTTTTTAAGACAGAATAATCCTGAAGTGCGTGAATCAACTGATATTCATTTTTGATTTCAGCACCTGTCAAATCACTGAGCACATCATAATAATTCTCATCATTCATCTGAATACTGATATTCACCGTTCCATTGGACAGATTTGTCTGTTCAATCTGGATTTTTTTTATGTAGTCGCAATTCATTTCACTGAGCTGTCTTACATCTCTGACTTTTTTTAAATCGTATATTTTTTCTTTGATAGATTCAATAATCGCCTTTTTAAAATAATGCGTCTCATCTAACATCTCTACCCATTTTGGAATATCAAAGTCAATCGATGAGATTGGAAATTCATATAAAATATTTTCAAGAATCTTATAAATTTCTTCTTTCTTGAGCTGTGCACAGTTCACCGGCAAAACAGTTGTGTGATTTTTTCTTGCAATGGAATCCGCAAGTTCAATTGTCTCTTTGGAATATGGTTTATTGGAATTCAACAACACAATAAACGGTTTTCCTAGCGACTGCAACTGATGAATTGTTTTTTCTTCCGGCTCGACATAATTTTGTCTGTCAATCTCTCCAAATGAGCCATCAGTTGTAATCACAACAGCAATTGTGGAATGTTCTGTAATTACTTTCTTCGTACCAATCTCAGCAGCTTTTGTAAACGGAATATCCTGTTCAAACCACGGTGTTTTTACCATTCTCTCCGTGTCATTTTCAATATGTCCCGTTGCACCGTTTACCATATATCCGACACAGTCAATCAGTCTGACAGACATTTCCATGTCATCGGCAAGCTGAATCCTCGCTGCCTCTTTTGGTATAAATTTAGGTTCTGTCGTCATAATCGTCTTTCCGGTAGAGCTCTGCGGAAGTTCATCTACCGTTCTTTCTTTGACATTTTCATCTTTTATCTCCGGCAATACACACAAATCCATAAATCGCTTGATAAATGTAGATTTTCCCGTTCTCACCGGTCCCACCACCGCCAGATAAATCTCGCCATTGGTACGTCTGTTAATATCACTGTACAAATCAAATTCTTTTGCCTTGTCCATAGTCCCCTCCATTTCTGGAAGTATAAAAATACTCCCCTGTTGACTATATCTTATGTCAAAGAGGAGTATTTTATGTTACGATTTATATTTCTAATTGTTATATATCTATTTACGATTTTTTCATGGACAAGTCTTTTAACGCATCATAATTGTCCAGATTTTGATGAACATTTCTGTCATCAGCCTGACCAATCAGGGTATCTCTGTTCTTTTTCGCCTTATTTGCATCCA
>ONXS01000017.1 GCA_900321855.1 uncultured Eubacteriales bacterium
ACGTTGGTCATTCTAAATCCTTTTATTACTGTTTTGGAAATCGTTATTACGATGTCCGCTTGAAATTTTTGAAATTTCAGGGATTTTGGTTTATTTCCTCATCTAATTTGCATTAGATTATCTAAAACTGTTTAGTTATCAATGTTCATTTTGTTTGAATCAGCTCGAATATTGTATCATTCGTTCATGTGTTTGTCAAGAACTTTTTCAACTTTTTCGAACTTAGCGGAGAGGGTGGGATTCGAACCCACGCGCCCTTGCGGACAAACGGTTTTCAAGACCGCCTCGTTATGACCACTTCGATACCTCTCCGTGCGATTGCTTGTACATTATATCAAGTTGTTTTCAACTTGTCAAGCACTTTTTTAACTTTTTTTTAAAAGTTGTTGCTGCGTTTTTGTGTTTCCCTCAACGCAGGTGTTAGTATATCATCCTGATACAAATCTGTCAACAACTTTTTTCATTTTTTTTGCATTTTTTTCTTTTATTGTCATTTTTCGTTATATCTAAGGGAAATTCTCGCTATTCACGGCTTGATAATATTCCCTCCATAACTACCAAATCTTCTGGTGTCGTCACCTTTATATTCTCGTAACTGCCTTTTATCAGTTTTATTTTTTGATTGCCATATTTTTCTACTGCTGTAGAATCATCGGTAACTGTTTCATCCTGATTCTCTTTCATTTTTGCATAGGCGCACTTTAAAATATCTGCTCGAAATCCCTGTGGTGTCTGAATTTGCCACACATCACTTCTCTTTGGTGTCGATGCGACATATCCATCTTGATCTTGTATCTTTATTGTATCTTTTACAGGCATGCCCATAATACAGGCCGGACATACTTCCAGCTCTGATAACATTCTATTAATCTCTTGTGGTTTTATAAGTGGTCTTGCCCCATCATGCACCAAAACGTAATCTGTATCTTCTACTAATTTAAGTCCGGAAATAACAGAATCATATCGCTCTTTGCCGCCTTCTGTAATCTCTGTCACTTTTGTCATGTGATACTTCTGAATAATATCATATTTGACGTATTCAATATCATTCTTACCACATACTACAATAATTTCATCTATCTCGCTGTCTTGAAACGCTTTTAATGTATAATATAAGATTGGTCTATCAAAAACAGCGATATACTGTTTACTAATATCGCTGTTCATCCTTTTTCCTTTTCCTGCTGATAATACAATTGCTTTTGTTTTCATTTTATTTTTCTCCTAACTTTAAATTAGGGATTGCATTTAAGTCATATCCATGTCTGACACCCTTAATATATTCGTAGTACGCTGCCGAACCTATCATCGCTGCATTATCCGTACATAAAACAATTGGCGGGCAGAAAAATTCTATATTATTCTTCTTACTTGCCTGTTCTAGCGATGCACGAATGGCTGAATTTGCAGACACTCCTCCTGCTATGGCAAGTTTTTTAATTCCACGTTCTTTACACGCTGTAATTGCATGCTCTGTGAGCACATCTACCACAGATTTCTGGAAAGATGCTGCAATATCTGCTCTGCTATATTCTTCACCTTTCATTTTACATCCATTGATATAATTTAAAACAGCGGACTTAATTCCACTAAAGCTAAAATCGAGTGGTGCATTATTTACCACTGCCTTTGGAAACTTAATTGCATCCGGATTTCCTTCTTTTGCCAGTTTATCTATTTTTGGTCCACCGGGATACCCCAGTTCAATTGCCCTTGCCACTTTATCAAATGCCTCTCCAGCTGCATCATCTCTGGTTTTTCCAATCACTTCATATTCACCATAATCATTTACCACAACAAGGTGTGTGTGACCGCCTGAAACGACAAGACAGATGAATGGCGGCTCCAATGAAGGATTCGCTATATAATTGGCAGAAATATGTCCTTCTATATGATGCACTCCTACCAATGGTTTGTCCGCAGCAAATGCCATCGCCTTTGCATGTGCGACTCCTACTAAAAGTGCCCCTACCAGTCCCGGACCATAGGTTACAGCAATCGCATCCACATCATTTAATGTCATCTGAGCCTCTTTCAATGCTTCTCTGACCACCGGATTGATATTTTCTACATGTTTTCTTGAAGCTATTTCCGGCACAACTCCTCCATATAATGTGTGAATATCAATCTGAGAAGAGATAATATTTGACAATACCTCTCTGCCATTTTTCACAACCGCTGCCGCTGTTTCGTCACAAGAACTTTCTATCGCTAGTATATATACATCTTTTTCGTCCATTATTCCTCACCTTTTTTATCATCAAAATTCAAATCTACTGTTTTTCCATCTCTTCCAAGATAGCTGTGTGCAAATATCTTTTTCGCATCACCTATATAATCTTCCGGTCTTACTAAAGAAGGACTGAAATGAGTCAGCCACATTTCTTTTGGCTGGGCTTTTTTCGCCAGTTCTGCTGCCTCACGAAACATCATATGTTTGTTCTCCACCGCATTGGACTGTTTCTCACTCTCTCCATACATACCTTCACAAATAAATAAATCTGCTCCCGCTGCCATCTCGCCAATGACCGGAACAGGTCTAGAATCGGTACAGTATACAACTTTTAATCCTCTTCTTGCCTCTCCAAGCACCATATCCGGTGTGTAACGTTTTCCCTCAAATTCGACAATTTCACCTTTTTGGAGACTGCCCCAGCATATTTTTGGCACTTGCTGTGATTCTGCTTTCTCTACCAAAAACTTTCTGGTACGGTCTACATCAATACAATATCCATAACACGTCACATTATGATTCACCTTAAATGCAGTAATTCGGTATCCATTTATAGAAATCTCTTCCTTATCTCCTCTGACCTCTATAAATTTTATTTCAAAAGGCAATTCCGGAGCTATGATTCTCAATGAATTGACCACTTTTTCCACGCCCTTTGGTCCTATAATCGTTAACGGCTCTGTTCTGTCCGCATTGCCAATTGTGAGCAATAATCCCGGCAATCCACTAATATGATCGGCATGAAAATGTGTAATACAAATTGTATCGATTGGCTTAAAACTCCATCCCTTTTTCTTAATGGCAATCTGGGTTGCCTCTCCACAATCTATGAGCAGACTGCTCCCATTGTATCTCGTCATCATAGCTGTCAGAAATCTTTTCGGCAACGGCATCATACCGCTCGTTCCTAATAAACATACTTCTAACATAAGCTCCTCTCTTTCTATAGTAATTCGTTTCTCTCTGTTACCTCTGGTTTTATTTTAAATTCATTTATTATCTGATTATAACATTCCTCACACAACACAAAGTGATGTGTCTCGCCATCTTTGTCTGAAAAATATCCCCAGTTTATCTCAAACTGCGCCATTTCCTCCATAGGAAATCCATTTTTTACAAAAGCATTTTTTCCACATCTGTTACATACCTGAACATTTAAGTTTTTTCTCATATCGCATTTGCTCCTTTGTATATGTCTATCAAAATTTAACAACTGTTCTTCTCTCATAAATTATACATATACACGAAAAAAAATCATTGGAAATTTGTAACTATTCAGAGCGATACTCCTTCCACATAATCAGAGCATTTTCTGTTGGATTATCATAAAAATTCTTTCTCTCGCCAACACCTTGAAATCCCATCTTTTCATAGACATGAATTGCTGCCTGATTGGACACCCTGACCTCTAAGGAGCATCGGTCTACTCCTTCTTTTTCTGAGATTTCAAATATTTTTTTTAAAATTTGCGTTGCAATCCCTTGATTTCTGAACTTTTCAAATACTGCCACATTTGTGATATAGCCTTCTGGATACACATAGTACATACCTGCATATCCGGCAATTTCTCCATTCGATTCTGACACCAGAAATACTGCATCTTTATTGTTCACATATGATTCCAGAGACTGACTGCTCCACGGCTCTTCAAAACATGTCTGTTCCAATTTAACCACTGACGGTATATCTCCGTTTTCCATTCTTCGAATCATCTACTTATTCAAACGCTCTCTTTCCGCCTGAGATAATCTCATATAATCCGGCACAAATTCATCAGATGAAATTGCTTTGCCCATTTTTAACAATTCCGTTCCCAGTGCTGCAAGACTTCCTGCACTCTGTCTTGCAAAATTCTGCCTGCTATAAAAATGTTTTACTTTTAAGTTTTCTTCAATCTGATTTTTAAATGCAGGAATTCCATCTCCTACAAAAATAACGTCTTTCCCTATTTCTTCTATCTTCTGAAGTAAATCTTCAATTGCCATAGGAGCCGGTGCAAGTATCTCATTTAATTCATCTTCTTCACAACTGTAAATTCCGGTATATACCTGATTTCGTCTCGCATCCATAATCGGACAAATGAGTTTATTGCAGTGGTTGTAATTATTAGCCATCATCTGAATTGTTGAAACTGGTATTACCGGAATATCAAGTGCAAATGCAAGACCTTTTACAGTAGCTGCGCCGATTCTAAGGCCCGTAAAAGAACCAGGACCATTTGATACTGCAATCGCTTTTATCTCTTTTTTATCCAGACCTGTCATTCTAAATATTTCGTCAATCATAGGCAAAAGTGTCTGTGAATGTGTCTTTTTTAAGTTCACGGTATACTCCGCTATTATTACATCATCATTTGCAATCGCAACACTTGCTACAAGTGATGAACTGTCAATTGCTAAAATCATCTTCCTATCCCTTTCTTAAATTCTTATTGTGACAACAAACTACTTTTCAACAGTAATTTTTCTGTAATCAAAATCCATTGTCAAAAACCGGTTAATTGTAACTTTTGTCGCAGTATCCGGTATCAGTTCTTCTATCATAGACGCCCACTCTACCAGGCATACGCCTTCTCCAAAGAAATATTCCTCATACCCGATTTCATCCATCTCTTCCACATCTGCAATTCTGTATACATCAAAATGATACAGTGGTATCCTTCCTTCTTCATATACCTGTATAATTGTAAATGTCGGACTGTTAATATCCTCTTCGATTCCAAGTCCTTTTGCAAATCCTTTTGCAAACACGGTCTTTCCGGCTCCTAAATCGCCATCCAGACAAATAATATCTCCTGCCTTTGCCTGCTGTCCCATCTCATATCCAATCTGAAATGTCTCTTCCGGAGAATGTGTCTCAAATTCCATCTGCTATTCCTCCATTTTAAATCTATAGCAATTTGTCTTTTTTTCCATCAATTTCTTAAATTCCGCAAAATTATTACCTATCGTTTTCTTAGGCAATATAAACGCTCTCACCGGTGAAAAATAAATCACTACCAGATTTTTGGTAGAAATTACTTTATACACTTCATCCCATGAAAGCTCATTGCTGAGTTCATTTGCCTTTACCACAATACCCGATTCGTCAAATATATATGTATACTCTGTCTCGAATGTCTTTTTTTCCTGCCTTTTTGCACGTACCTTATACTCAACTGGAGTAATTACAGTAAACATCAGTGCAAATATTCCAAGACATATTTTTTGAAGTGATGAGGTCTGTCCCCAGAATACAATCATTCCAATCAGGGCTGCCAGACTAAATGCGACAGATAATACGCCTCGAAGACATTTGTAATTATGCACCATCATAAATTCAAACAAATCATTTGCAGTGGTTTTTATTTTGAATTCATATTTCTCCATCTCTTCCTCCTTCTCTCCCAAAGGACGCGTTCCATTTGTTTTCTGTGCTAATCGCTTGCAAAAAAGTTGTATCTGTTGCCACATTACCATAAATTGTGCCTCTCTCAAATACTCTACTGCCACGAATAGAAAAAAACTGCAAACCGTCTATACGATTTGCAGTTGATTATAGCATATTTATTTTATTTCGTGAAGTATGTAATCTTAGTAATCAAAATCATAATCGTAGCCGTAACTACTACTAGATTTCTTGTTTTCTTTTTCAACAGCCTTCTTTACTCCTTTGTTAATAGAACATCCGTAACCACAAACTGTGACTGTTGAAATTGTACCATATAATACAGCAAAAGTAGCAACAGCAATAGAAATGATTGCCACTTTAAACATCATTCCTTCCTTCTCAAGGGCAACAATTGTTAAAACAATACCTACAATTGCAAGCACAACACCAATAATTGTTCCAATAAAAGCAAGAGACATCTTTACTTTTATACCCTGAGACATAGATTTAGCACTTGTATCAATGGTCCATTCTCCCTTTGCACAAGTTACAATAGAAAAAATCACTGATAATAAACATCCAAGTGTAGCACATCCAAGTCCTACCCAAGTTAAAATCTTTTTTGTATCACTATTCATAATTATTCCTTTCCTAATCCTGTTCAAAAATTAATTACATAAAACTTCTGAATACGCTCAATGAATCGTTAATTTTACATGTATAACCACAAATTGTTGTTGTTGTAATAATTCCATAAAATAATGCGAAACATGCAACCGCCAATGCAGCTATTGTAAATTTACTAATTCCAGCTACTCCTGCCTGTCTGTCAATTGAAAGTATAGAAAATACCAAACCTACAATCGCTGCTATTAATCCCACAATAACACCAATCATTGCCAACGACACACTAATTTTAAGCTAGCTCTTCTCAATATTCTCAATCATCTTCTCTGTCAAAGCAGTACCTCTTGCACATGTAATGATTGAAAATAATACTGTCAAAACGCAACCAACACATGAGCAAATAAATCCTACAAGTTCAAAAACTTTCTTGTTCATTTAAAAATTTCCTCCTTTTTTCTTTTCATATTTTCACAATCTTATCACAATTGCACTTCTTTTACAATCCAAATATTTATTTTTTGTTAACAAATTGTTTCGTATTTGTGATATTTATTGATTTGTACATCGAAATTCAGTATGATAAGTAAGGTATTTTTTACCACTATAAATTATCATTTGGAGGTACTATGTCAGATAACATTTATTCTGTTTTAGCTGGCGAACTTGACATAAAAGTGTCTCAGGTTGAAGCTACAGTAAAATTAATTGATGAAGGAAATACAATTCCTTTTATTGCAAGATATAGAAAAGAAGTCACCGGCTCTCTCAACGATGAGGTATTAAGAAAGTTAGATGAACGACTTACTTACTTGAGAAATCTTGAGGCGAGAAAAGAGCAGATTCTTGCCAGTATAGAAGAACAGGGAAAACTAACTGCGGAATTAAAAAAGAAAATTGAGGAACAGACAACCCTTGTGTCTCTCGAAGATTTATATCTCCCTTACAGACCAAAGAGAAGAACGCGAGCCATTATTGCAAAAGAAAAAGGTCTGCAGCCTTTATCCGAGGCAATTCTTAGTGACGGATTTACGTCCGATATGGCAAACGCATTTATCGACATCGAAAAAGAGGTCCTCACAAAAGAGGATGCACTGAACGGCGCCAGTGATATTATTGCTGAAAGCATCTCTGATAATGCCGATTTTAGAGATTATATTCGTAAATATACTTATAATAATGCAGATATTACTTCTAGTGCAAAAGACAGTGAAAAACAATCTGTATATGAGATGTACTACGACTTCTCGGAACCTGTCAAAAAAATTGCCGGTCACCGAATTCTCGCCATTAACCGCGGCGAAAAAGAGAAAGTTCTAACGGTAAAGATTGAATTGGATGAGACACCGATTCTTTCTTATTTAGAGCGAAAATTAATAAAAAATGTGAGCTCCGACAGCCAAACAATCCTCAAATCAGCGATTGCCGACAGCTATAAGAGGTTGATTGCCCCTGCCATCGAGAGAGACATCAGAAACGAGCTCACAACAACTGCCGAGGATGGTGCGATTCTTGTATTCGGAAAGAATCTCCACCAGTTACTGATGCAGCCACCGATTGCAGGTCATGTGGTTCTCGGCTGGGACCCTGCTTTCCGAACAGGCTGTAAACTCTCTGTTGTCGATGCGACAGGTAAAGTATTAGATACCAATGTTGTTTATCCAACTGCTCCACAAAATAAAGTAGAACAGACAAAAAAAGTAGTCTTAGATTTAATTGATAAGTACAACATCACTTTAATTTCTCTCGGAAATGGAACTGCTTCGAGAGAATCAGAAAAAATTATCGTAGATATTATCAAAGAGGTAAAACATAAAGTTTCTTATATCATTGTAAATGAAGCCGGTGCCTCTGTTTATTCTGCAAGCAAACTTGCTACAGAGGAATTTCCAAACTTTGATGTCGGTCAGAGAAGTGCCACCTCGATGGCTCGAAGACTCCAAGACCCACTTGCCGAACTTGTTAAAATCGACCCAAAATCAATTGGTGTCGGTCAGTACCAGCATGATATGAATCAGAAAAAACTGTCTGAGTCTCTCAGTGGTGTAGTCGAGGACTGTGTCAATAAAGTTGGTGTTGATTTAAATACCGCCTCCGCAAGTTTACTCGAATACATTTCCGGTATCTCAAAAGCGATTGCAAAAAATATCGTAAAATACCGCGAAGAAAATGGACGTTTTACAGACAGAAAACAATTATTGAAGGTAGATAAACTCGGACCAAAGGCATTTTTACAGTGTGCCGGATTTTTAAGAATTTCTGATGGCGACAACCCTCTTGATCATACAAGTGTACACCCAGAAACTTATGAGGCCGTTGATAAATTGCTCAAAATGTATCACCTAACCCTTGACAATGAAACAAACAAAACAATAATTGGTTTAAAACTGATGATTAAGGATTATAAAAAAACTGCCGAAGAACTCGGAATTGGTGAGATTACGCTCAGAGATATTGTGGATGAATTAGAAAAACCAGCCAGAGATCCACGAGAAGATATGCCAAAACCAATCTTAAAAACAGATGTTTTAGAAATCACCGATTTAAAACCAGGTATGATTTTAAAAGGAACCGTTCGAAACGTCATTGACTTCGGTGCATTTATTGATATTGGTGTACATCAGGACGGACTCGTTCACATCTCCCAGATTACAGACCGTTATATCAAACATCCGCTCGATGCACTCAGTGTCGGAGATATTGTCGATGTTCAGGTTATGAATGTAGACCCTGTAAAGAAACGTATTCAGCTCACTATGAAAATAAAAGATTAAGAAACTTCACAGACGACCTACTGTGAAAAATAAAAAAGTACCTCGCAATTTCATTTGAAATCGAGGTACTTTTTCTAACCGATGATTTATTATAAATTTATAGTATCGTTCTATTCCATTCTTATTCTTGTGATGATTCCTTCTACTTTTTCACTGAGTTCATCATACTCTTTCTCGCTGATAACATCTGTAATAAATGCAAACTCATCATCGAGCCCTTCTACTTTTACAGTCTGTACATCGCCAAATGCTGCCTTGACTGCATCAAGTTTCTCTGCCTCTGTTCCACTTACTCTGACAAAGAATTTCTTCTTTGACTCTTTGATGTCAGCAACTTCTAATTTTTCTTCACTCCACTCAACATATGTTGATGTATTTAAATTTCTCACTGCATCTACAATATCTGACACAACTGCACTTGCTGTTGGTAACTTTCCTGCTCCACTTCCATAGAACATAATGTCATCTAACACATTACCATTTACAAGAATTGCATTAAATACTCCATTCACGCTGTATAATGGATGATTGCTGTCAATCATAACCGGTGCCACAAACACATTGATACCGTTCTCTTTTTTCTCTGCTTTACCAAATAATTTTACTGATGTTCCAAGTATATTTGCATATTTGAAATCTATATCTGAAATCTTTGTAATTCCCTCTGTATAAACATCCTCAAAATCTACACTCTTTCCATATGCAAGTGATGAGAGAATTGCAATTTTACGACACGCATCAAATCCATCCACGTCTGCTGAAGGATTTCTCTCTGCATATCCCAAATCCTGAGCCTCTTTTAATACAGTATCAAAATCAAGACCTTCTTTGCTCATCTTTGTCAAAATGTAGTTTGTTGTACCATTTAAGATACCTGTGATACTATTAATCTCATCTGCTGTAATACACTGGTTCAACGGTCTGATAATTGGAATACCACCGCCAACACTTGCCTCAAACAAGAAGTTTCTGTTATGCTCTTTTGCAATTTTAATGAGCTCCGGACCATGTTTTGCCACAAGCTCTTTGTTTGATGTACAAACGCTCTTTCCTTTTTCTAACGCTGCCTTTACAAATGTATAAGCAGGTTCAACTCCTCCCATTACTTCTGCGATTACTTCTACTTCCGGATCATTTAAAATCACATCATAATCGTGAACTAAGATATCCATAACAGGATCTCCTGGGAACTCTCTCAAGTCAAGAACATATTTTACATGAATCTCCTGACCTGATTTCTTGTTTACTACATTCTGGTTTGTCTTAATTACCTCAACAACACCGGAACCTACTGTACCATATCCTAATACTGCAACGTTTACCATTTTCTTCATCCTTTTTATCACTCGTTGTCCGAGCAATCCTTTCTGTTATTTTGTATTTTGCAATTATTCAGAAACAAGCAATTTCGAACTTGATTCTGAATCGTTCCTGTATTTTCAACTATTCTCTTGCAAGAATCTTCAGATAATGAATACCCGACTTCGATTCTATCTGGTCAATCATTTCTGACACATCTCCTGTATTTGGTCCCACCTCAATGCTGATTGTAAGTGTCGCCATCTCATTGACAGGAATTGTCTGATGAATTGTAAGAATATTTGCATTATACTCCGCAATCAATTTTAATAAGCCCGATAACAACCCCGGCTCATCATCCATTTGAAGAACAAATGTAATTGTCTTACCTCTGGCATCATCATGAAACGGAAATATATCATCTTTGTACTTATAAAAAGAGCTCCTGCTAATTCCAGTAATCTCTGCTGCCTCCTGAACAGACATTGCCTTGCCTGTTTCTATGAGCCGCTTCGCTTCTACAACCTTTAGCAAAACCTCTGGAACTGCTTTTTTCTTGAGCACATAATATTTATTATCATCTGCCATTTATAAAAACCTCTTAACGCTTCTCACTGTCTTTCCTATAAAAACAGTTGTTTTTCACAGAGAGAATTCTAACATACATCTTTCTTTTATGCAAGTATTATTTTTAACAAAAAAATCTTAGGCACTACCTAAGATTTTTTCTATTTCCAAACTGTTTATATTTAATACAATATTCTGCTCATCTTGAAATCCACTGCAAAAAATGGAATCTATCCACGTTTTATTCAGCAGACTTATGAGTTGTTCCTCTTCCACAGCGATAATTCCCTCAATCTTGTCAACGGTCAGACAAAAATTTTGTTCTGAACGAATCTGTATCATTTTATATTGTTCCGTTTCTTCTATTCCAAATATTTTTCTAAGACTGACTACTTTTGTGTTTCCGTTTACAATTCCAAGAATAAAATCCGAATTTTCTTCCCGTTTTACTTTTGTATCAGCAGAAAAAATTTGTTCAATCTGTTTCACATCTATACCATAATTCTGTTCATCTATCTTAACCACCAGAAATTCTGCTTTCATGCTTTTCCTCCTGTACAAAAGAGCAATTCTATTTATTCAAATTCTTCCATTTGAGATATTCCGATATAAAGCCATCCAGTTCACCATCTAATACCGCTGATACATTTCCTGTCTCGTAATTTGTTCTGTGATCTTTCACCATTGTGTAAGGCTGCATGACATAAGAACGAATCTGATTGCCGAAATTAATATCTTTGACTTCTCCTCTAATATCGGATACCTTTTCTGCATTTTCTTCTTGTTTCAAGAGATACAGCTTTGCTTTTAACATCTGCATAGCCTTATCTTTATTTTGAAACTGAGAACGCTCATTCTGACACTGCACTACAATGCCAGTTGGTAAATGTGTAATTCGAACTGCCGATGAAGTCTTATTGATGTGCTGTCCGCCAGCACCACTACTTCGGTAGGTATCAATCTTTAAATCATCCTCATTAATCTCGATGTCAAGATCTTCTTCAATATCTGGCATTACATCACAAGATGCAAACGATGTCTGTCTCTTGCCTGCTGCATTAAAAGGAGAAATGCGAACCAATCTGTGAACTCCTTTTTCTGACTTCAAATATCCAAACGCATTTGTCCCGTTAATCTGCATCGTAACAGACTTAATTCCAGCCTCATCTCCATCAAGGAAATCAAGCACTTCAACTTCAAAACCTTTTTTCTCAGCATACCTGCGATACATTCTCGCAAGCATTGCTGCCCAGTCACAGGATTCTGTTCCACCTGCACCTGCATGCAAGGTAAGAATTGCACCATATGAATCGTACTCATCAGAAAGCAGGGTGCTGATTCGAAGTGATTCAAAGGAAGATGTAAAATCCTGATATTCCGACTCTACCTCTTCCAAAATGGATGTATCACCCTCCTCATACCCCATCTCAATCAATGTAAGCAAATCTTCATACTGAGATTCTAATTTATGATACGTTTCAATATCTCCCTTTAAATCTCTCAGTTCCAAAACAAATTTTTGTGCCCGTTCCGGATTATCCCAGAAAGTAGGCTCTTCCATTGTTTTTTCCAACTCTTCAATCTTAGCGCTCTTCGATGCTAAGTCAAAGTGAATCCCTCAATTCTTTAAGTGAATTCTCATATCCTGACAAGTTATATTTATACTGGTCTAACTCTACCACTTAAATCACCTTCTTACCATGACATAATTTATATTTCTTTCCACTTCCACATGGGCATGGATCATTTGGATAAATCTTAGCTTTTTCTCTCTTCTTTGGAGCTCTTACTGTTGATTCATCTTTATTGGTTCCCGTAACTTTGGCAACCTGCTCTCGCTCTACCTTCTGCTCAACTTTTACATGAAGTAATAACTTGACTGTATCCTCTTTGATTGCCTCTGTCATTTCGTTGAACATATCAAAACCTGTCATCTTGTACTCAATTACCGGATCTCTCTGTCCATAAGCCTGTAATCCAATACCAGTGCGCAACTGATCCATATCATCAATATGATCCATCCATTTACGGTCAATTACCTTGAGAAGGAATACTCGCTCAAGCTCACGAATCTGCTCAGGCTCTGTAAACTCAGCCTCTTTTGCCTCATATAATTTTACAGCTTTTTCTTTTAAATACTGAACCATGTCAGCTTTCTTAAATTTCTTGAGCTGTTCTTCATCTAACTCAATCACATCAAATGGGAAGATTGGGAGCATTAATTCATTTAACTCTACTAAATCCCACTCACTTGCAGACTGGTCTGCCGAGATACACATATCTGCTTTTGCCTCTACGACATCAGTAATCATCTTGTAGATAGAATCTCTCATATTGTCACCGTCAAGAACTTTTCTTCTCTCAGCATAGATTGTCTCTCTCTGCTCATTGTTAATCTGGTCATACTCTAAGAGGTTCTTTCTGATACCGTAGTTGTTACCCTCGATTCTCTTCTGTGCTTTTTCAATTGTATTTGATAACATCTTGTGTGCAATCTGCTCATTCTCATCAATTCCAAGTGCATTGAATGTCGAAATCAATCGCTCAGATCCAAATAATCGAAGTAAATCATCTTCCAACGAGATAAAGAACTGAGATACACCCGGATCTCCCTGTCTACCAGCACGACCACGCAACTGATTATCAATACGTCTTGACTCATGTCTCTCTGTACCGATAATCTTCAGTCCACCTGCTGCCTTTGCCTCATCATCCAGTTTAATATCAGTACCACGACCTGCCATATTTGTAGCAATTGTAACGGCGCCCATAGCTCCTGCCTGTGCTACAATCTCTGCCTCTAACTCATGGA
Organism: uncultured Eubacteriales bacterium; assembly: GCA_900321855.1. Classification (GTDB taxonomy): domain Bacteria; phylum Bacillota; class Clostridia; order Lachnospirales; family Lachnospiraceae; genus Bovifimicola. The sequence continues at coordinate 13,679 of ONXS01000017.1, forward strand.
ACTTCGCATTTAATACCTGATGTGGTATTCCCTTTTTCTTGAGTAAATTACTAATCTCTTCTGATGCCTCAATAGTAATAGTACCTACAAGAACTGGCTGTCCTGTCTTATGAGTTTCAACAATCTCATTAATAATTGCATTTAACTTACCCTTCTTTGTCTTGTAAACTGCATCATCTTTATCAATTCTGGCTACCGGTTTATTTGTTGGAACTTCTACAACATCCATTCCATAGATATTTCGAAACTCCTGCTCCTCTGTGAGGGCTGTACCTGTCATACCACACTTTTTGTCGTATTTATTAAAGAAGTTCTGGAATGTAATCGTTGCGAGCGTCTTACTCTCTCTGTTTACTTTTACATGCTCTTTCGCCTCAATTGCCTGATGAAGTCCATCAGAATATCTTCTTCCCGGCATAATACGTCCCGTAAATTCATCAACAATTAAAACTTCGTTGTCCTTTACTACATAATCTTTATCTTTGAACATCAGATAATTTGCTCTGAGTGCAAGAATGATATTGTGCTGAATTTCTAAGTTTTCAGGATCTGCAAGATTTTCGATACTGAAGAATTTCTCAACTTTCTTGACACCTTCAGCAGTGAGATTTACAACTCTGTCTTTTTCATTGACAATAAAATCTCCCTCTTCCTCAATCTCTTCTTTCATGATAGCAGCCATCTTAGTGAGTTCGGCACTCTCTTTACCTTTTTTGAGCTGACGCGCAAGAATGTCACATGTTTCATATAACTTTGTTGACTTACCACTCTGGCCTGAAATAATCAGCGGTGTTCTCGCCTCATCAATCAGAACAGAATCGACCTCATCGACAATAGCATAATGGAGACTTCTCTGTACCAGTTCTTTCTTGTAGATTACCATATTATCTCTCAGGTAATCAAATCCCAACTCATTGTTTGTAATGTATGTGATGTCGCATGCATATGCCTCTCTTCTTGCATCGTTATCCATATCATTCAATACACAGCCAACAGTAAGTCCCAAAAATCTATGCACCTGTCCCATCCACTCCGCATCACGGTGAGCAAGGTAGTCATTTACTGTAACAACATGAACTCCTTTGCCTTCCAGTGCATTTAAATATGCCGGAAGTAAACATGTCTGTGTTTTACCTTCACCAGTTCTCATCTCTGCGATACGTCCCTGATGTAAGATGATACCACCCATCAACTGTACTTCATAATGCTCTGTATTTAATACTCTTCGTGCTGCCTCTCTGACAACTGCGTATGCCTCAGGTAATAAATCATCTAATGTCTCACCATCAGCTAATCGTTTCTTAAACTCGTCTGTTTTCCCCCTCAGCTCTTCGTCTGTCAATTCAATCATTGCAGGTCTGAGAGCAACGATTTTCTTTACGATTGGTTTTATGCGTTTGATTTCTCTCTCGCTATGTGTACCAATAACTTTTGTTATAAGACTCATTGTAAATCTCCTAATTTTTTTTATACTTTGTTTAACCACAAATTTCATTCAATTTTAACACTAATTGTTATATTATTCAATATTTATAACAAAAAAAGTGATGATTCATCAAATTAGCCAATATTGCAAACTGATATTTCTGCACAATCAAAAAGGACTATTCACCTTCATGAATAGTCCCACAAATCAATTTAAAATTATTTTAGAATTCTGGTTCAATCAAACCATATGTATTGCCTTTTCTCTTGTAAACTACGTTTACTTCATCTGTCTCTGCATTTGTAAATACATAGAAATTATGTCCTAATAACTCCATCTGTACACAAGCCTCTTCTGGGTCCATTGGCTTAATTCCAAACTTCTTTGTTCTGATAATCTTAATAGAGTCATCTTCTTCATAGTCCTTGTCAATAAAGTCCGGATTGAAACTCTCTCTTGCCTGCTGTTTATCTACAATTTTATTCTTATACTTTTTCAATTGTCTCTCTATTATCTCTTCCACAAGGTCGATTGATACATACATATCACTGCTTACCTGCTCTGATCTGATAATATTGCCTTTTACAGGGATTGTTACTTCAATCTTCTGTCTCTCTTTCTCAACACTGAGTGTCACATTAACCAGTGTATCGGCTGTAAAATACTTCTCTAATTTCCCAATCTTCTCCTGAACTGCGTTTCTAAGTCCTTCTGTTACATCAATGTTTCTACCTGTAATTACGTATCTCATGCTGTCCATCTCCTTTTCCCATTATTGACAATTTTGACGCCACCCAATTTGTCAAAATCATCACATAAATATCTGGTACCTTCAACCAAATATCTATGTTCTAATTATACCAATTTTATATCTTTTTTTCAACAGCTTTATATGATTTTTGCAATTAATTGTCTGACATTTTGAGTTTTTTTTCTATTTTTAACGACAACTTCCAAGAATTGTTTTTTCCACAATAATCCCCATTTCATTCATTATACACAAAATTTTACCCACACTCATCAACACGGGGTATTTTGTGGATAATGTGGATAATTCGGTGTATAACTTTATTTTATGTATAAAAAACGCTATTTTTCCACATTTTTCGTCTAAATTTTATCCACATTGTCTACATTTTAATGTGAATAAAATGTTGTTGACATTTTTTAACTTCTCCCCTTTCTTGTGCATTTTGAACAATTTTAAATATTCAGACAACTTGTTCTGCCACATATCCTCTATGTACAGACAACAGCTTATGTATCTCAATATGTTAATATTCTTACAAAAAATACGGCTGCTCACACTGAGATAAAAAAGCACAAAAAAACCATAGATTTTGCAATCTATGGTTTTCATATATCATAATTGTTCGATTCCTACTGAATCAATCTGACAGCACTTACAGGTGTTCTGTAAAATGCACTTGATACCTTAATTCCTGTTGCTGGTGTACTAGCATGAACTACCTGTCCATTTCCAATGTATAAAGCAACATGTCCAATTCCGCTGCCACCGCTTGTATAGAATAATAAATCTCCTGGTAATAATGAGTCTGTTGAAACCTGAACTCCATATCCAGACTGTGAACCAGACTGATGTGGTAAACTAATTCCAAAATGCTGGTATACTGCCATTGTAAATCCAGAACAGTCTGTACCATTTGTTAAACTTGAGCCACCATATACATATGGATTTCCTACGAACTGTAAGGCATATGCTACAACTGCATTTCTCATTGCAGATGATGAAGATGAATCGTATGTAGGTTCACTCTGAACTGGTGCCTGTGTCTCTTCCTCATAATTACTCTGTCTGCTTGTCTGAGTCTGAGTCTGCTGTGTTTCCTCTGCCTGACGTGCTCTCTCAGCTCTCTTAGCTGCTGCTGCCTGTTCTGCTGCCGCTGCTCTTCTTGCCTGCTCTGCCTCTTCTGCTTCCTTAGCTTCTCTTGCTAATCTCTCTGCCTCTGCTGCCTCTGCAGCTTTTCTCTCTTCTTCAGCAATCTTAGCCTGCTCTTCTTCTAATGTGAGAGCTGTAGCATATTTTACATCAATATCTACATAATCCATAGATACCCATCCCTGAATATCCTCATCAACATTCAAATATACCCATCCGTCACCATACTGAATAACATCATATACTTCACCTTCTGGTAACTGTGTAAGTAATTTTGCATCTGTTCCCTGACCATCTCTTACATTAAGTGTCTCTGTAGTAACCGTTGCATTTACATATCCCTGCTGTATTGCTACTGCTTTTGCTTCCTCGCCGGTTACAAAATATTTCGAATAGATATATCCTGTTACATTTCCTGACTCAATCTTATACCATTCGCCCTCCACGCCTACAATCTTAGCTGCGCAGTTGTTATAAATCTTTCCAACAATATCTGCGTCTGTGCTTGGAAGTGCTCTTACATTTACATAATCTTCAACCTGAGACATAGCCATTGTATCATATACTGTCTTTGGCTGTTCTGCTTTCTCTTCTTCCGCCTTCTTCTCTGTCTCTTTATCAGTCTCGTTCTCTTTGTTTTTATCAGTATTATCTGCCGCGTCCTTCTTATCTTCTTCCTGATTTGGAGTGGCAACCTTCTGATTCATAAGTGATGTAAGTTCAGCTTTCTTTGCTTCGTCCTGTATATCATAATTATCCAGTGCAACCGCAATACCTGCACTTGGAATATTAACTGCTACTTTTGTTTTTTTCTGACTCTGTGCATTAATTGTAACTGTTCCTGCAATCATGGATACTGCTAATAATCCAGTTACAGATAAAATACGTTTCTTCACAAATCCCATTCCTTTCTGTGAAACTTAACCTTCTAAAAATCCTATATATCAGTCGTCTGTTTTGTCTTTTTGTTTATATGTTACAAATTTGTTAAAATCTTTTTACATTTTACCAAAGAACCTTGTATCTGTCAAGTTTCCATTCCATATATTTACATTTTTCACAGAGTTATCACATTTATGATTCTATGTTATAATGATACGAGAGTAAACTTCTAAAGCCAAAAAGAAAGGATTTTTCATATGAAACACTACACACTGATTACAGGGGCTTCTCGCGGAATCGGAAAGGCTATCGCCCTAAAATTTGCTGAACAGGGACATTCTGTCATCATCGTCTCCTCGAATTCCTCTGCTGAACTAAATGAAGTAAAGCAAAAGATACAGTCTATGTCTACAGACTGCATAGCTGTTCAGACTGATGTATCTAATTTTTCGGAACTTCAGACACTTCAAAAATCACTGCATGACCAAAATATCCTTGTGGACTGCATTATCAATAATGCCGGCATTGATTATTTCGGATTAATTCAAGATATGTCCATAGAGAATTGGAACCGAATCATCTCGGTCAATCTATCCTCTGTTTTTTACACTTCCAAACTATTTATTCCAGATATGTTTCAAACCGGAAAAGGATGTATCATAAATATCTCCTCTGTTTTTGGTACAAGTGGTGCATCTTGCGAAGTAGCTTACTCTGCTACCAAAGGCGGAATCAATGCCTTTACAAAATCACTTGCCAAAGAGCTTGCTCCTTCACATATCAAAGTCAATGCGATTGCCTGCGGTGCAATTGACACAGTCATGAATGACAGATTGTCTCAGGAAGAAAAAGAAATGCTGACCGATGAAATTCCGTCTGGCAGAATGGGAACAACTTCCGAAGTTGCTGACCTCGCGTACTCTATTTATGAAATGAATGAATATCTTACCGGACAGATTATTACGATTGACGGCGGCTGGATGTAATATTTTCAATGATATAAGTTATATTCGCACAGTTCTGCTCATCAAGTCTGTGCTGCAAAAAACAAGTGGACATTTGCCCACTTGTTTCTTGTTTTTTTATAAATTTTCTCTAATCAACTGATTTACATGTTCCACTTCTTTTTCAAACTCTCTAGATGAAATCAACTGGCATCCCTGACCTAAAATAATGACCTGTTCTAATCCATCTGAGGTTGCCACCGTAATATCATATTTTTTTCCATAATCATGGGCGAATCTCTCAATATACTGATCTGCAGTGCATGCCTCTTTTGTAAACACAACACCGACATCTCCAAACATTGTAATTTCGCCGCCAAATCCTTTGACTTTATACGCATCAAATACAATCATCAGATGAATCCCTTTATATCCCTGATAGTTTTGTAAAATATCAATTAGCTTATCTCTGGCAGCATCCAAATTCACTTTTGCAAGTTCACTCAGTTCTGTCCACGCAAAAATAACATTGTAACCATCCACCAGAAGATATTTTTCTTTGCGCTGAACTGGTTTATACTCGTAAGGCTTTGCCGGTTTCGTTCTCATCAGAGAGGACTTTGTTTTTTTCTCGTTTTCTTTTTTCACGCCATATGTACGGGTAAATATTTCTTCTAATTCTTTTTCTGCCGCATAACCATCCTGAATTTCCTTTTTCTTTGATGGCATATTCACAATCTCTATCTTAGCTGTCGGAACCGTCTTTTTTGCCGTTACGAGAGGCAGGTGCATATGCTCTTCCACTTCATTCCACGGAACCACATATCCCGCACCATGAGTACAAAATACCGAGTCTGCTGTGTTCGCTAAATCCGTCTCCGGAAAATATCCTTTTTCTTCTATAACCTCTTGCGCATTGTGACAAACATCATAACCACGGAATCTGAAGTCTATCTCTCCAAGCCCTTTTGTATATGCTTTTATTTCCCACATATAATCCGTCAGTGTGCTGACTGGTCCATATCCCTCAATAGTAGATGTATCCATATCATTTTTCGTAATATCGAATTTCGCAAACCTCTGTTCCAACTCCGTCATTGCCCTTCCAACAAGATTTTTTGGAAGGACTATCGTAAAATCAAAGTAAGGTTCCAGCAAAACAGACTCTGCTTTCATCAATCCCTGTCTCAGTGCTCTGTAGGTTGCCTGTCTCATATCTCCACCTTCCGTATGTTTGATATGTGCTTTGCCTGCGACCAACGTCACTTTTATATCCGTAATTGGAGAACCTGTTAATACTCCGATATGTGTCTTCTCATACAAATGCGTTAAAATCAGCCTCTGCCAGTTTGTTGCCAGTAAATCCACACTGACATCTGTGTCAAATTGTACACCACTTCCTCTTTCCAAAGGTTCCATCAGCAAATGTACCTCTGCATAATGTCTCAGTGGTTCAAAATGTCCCACTCCCTCTGTTGCATATGCAATCGTTTCCTTATAAGTAATAATTCCAGTTCCAAATTCCACCTCATACCCATACCGGTCTTTCAAAAGTTCCTTTAAAATCTCAGTCTGTACTTCACCCATGACTTTGATACTGATGGTCTTTGTGACTTCATTCCATGATACATTGATTTCCGGAATTTCTTCTTCCAACTGCCTTGTATTTTCCAATGCTTCGAGCATATTGATATTCCCCGCAAATGTGAGACGGTAGGTCATAAATGGTTCTAAGACTGGTTTCACAAATTGTCCATTCTCTGCTCCGTAAACATCCTGTACTTTTGAGGATTCAATTCCTGTCACTGCACAAATCTGACCGGCTGTTGCCTCATTTACTGTCTCATATTTTTCTCCGGAATACAGGCGAATTTGATTCACTTTCTCTCCATAATCCGCAATCACATCTTTCACCTTTAAACTTCCGCCAAGAATTCTCAAATGTGTCAGTCTGGTATTTTTGTTGTCTCTGCTGATTTTATAGACAACTGCCGAAAATTCCATTCCAAACTGTTTTTCCATCGCAAAATGGTCAAATCCTTCCATGAACTTGTCCACCCTATCTGCTTTTAATGCTGAGCCAAAATAACACGGAAAAATTTTTCTTTCTATAATAAGTTGTCTGATATTCTCATCATCAATTTCTCCTGTATCAAAATACTGATTCATGACCTTTTCATCCGACATTGCGATGTGCTCTCTGGTTTCATCTGATAAGATGTCCGTAAAGTCGACACATCTGTCTGACAGTTCTCTTCTGACTGCTGCATAAATATCTTCTTTTATATATGTTGCCATGTCGGTTTTATTGATAAAAATAAAGGTTGGTATATGATATTTTTCCAACAGTCCAAATAATGTTTTTGTATGGCTGGCAATCGCCTCTGTTCCACTAATGACAAGAATTGCATAATCAAGTACCGACAATGTTCTCTCCATCTCTGCCGAAAAATCCACATGTCCCGGAGTATCGAGTAATGTCAGGTTCATATCTCCAAACGACATTCTTGCCTGTTTGGAAAAAATTGTAATCCCCCTTTTTCTCTCCAGATAAAACGTATCCAGATAAGAATCTTTGTTATCTACTCTTCCAAGTTCTTCAATTACTCCACTATATTGTAACATCGCCTCTGACAATGTTGTTTTTCCCGCATCTACATGCGCTAAAATTCCCGCAACAATATTTTTCATATTATATCTATTTCCTCCTTTCTGGCATTTTTCACTATGTATTATTATGCCGTATAACAAGAAAAAAGACAACACCGTGTGCTGTCTTTTTTATCTCAGTGCATGTATGGAACTAGATACCTGCTATTTATTTTAACACAATTTTATGGAATGTTTTCTTTCCTTTTTTCACTTTTACACCGTCTGTAAGCATCTCTTTTGTGAGTGCAAAATCAATTGCTGTCACTTTCTCATCATTAACTGCAACTCCACCCTGTGTAATAAGTCTTCTTGCCTCACTCTTTGACTGAACAAGCTTACATGCAACCATTGCATCCATGATATTGATTGCTCCGTCTGTGAGCTGCTCCTCTGTAAATTCTGTTGTTGGCATATTAGAGTCATCACTTCCGCCAGCAAATAAGGCATGGCTGGCTGTCTTTGCCTTCTCTGCCTCTTCTTCACCGTGAACCATCTTTGTCAGTTCGTATGCAAGAATTTCTTTTGCCTCATTAAGCTGTGCGCCTTCCCATTTATCCATCTCATCAATCTGCTCTAAAGGAAGGAATGTTAACATTCGGATACATTTTAATACATCCTTATCTCCAACATTTCTCCAATACTGGAAGAACTCAAATGGAGATGTCTTATTGGCATCAAGCCATACTGCACCATTTGCTGTCTTACCCATCTTTTTACCTTCTGAATTGAGAAGAAGTGTAATTGTCATGGCATATGCGTCTTTTCCTAATTTCTTACGGATTAACTCTGTACCACCGAGCATATTAGACCACTGGTCATCTCCACCAAACTGCATATTACAGCCGTACTCTTTAAATAAATGATAGAAATCGTATGACTGCATAATCATGTAGTTAAACTCAAGGAATGAAAGTCCTTTTTCCATTCTCTGCTTATAGCACTCAGCTCTTAACATATTGTTTACTGAGAAACATGGACCGACTTCTCTTAATACATCAATGTAATTTAATTTCAATAACCAATCTGCATTGTTTACAGCAATTGCTCCGCCTTCACCAAAATCAATGAATCTCTCCATCTGTTTTTTGAAACAGTTGCAGTTGTGTTCGATTGTCTCTGGTGTGAGCATCTGTCTTAAATCTGATCTTCCTGAAGGATCTCCGATATATCCGGTTCCTCCTCCAAGTAATACAACTGGCTTGTTTCCTGCCATCTGAAGTCTCTTCATTAAACAGAGAGCCATGAAGTGTCCTACATGAAGGGAATCTGCTGTTGGGTCAAATCCGATATAGAATGTTGCCTTTCCCTCGTTGATTAATTTTTTAATTTCTGGTTCATCTGTAACCTGAGCAATTAAGCCTCTTCGCACTAACTCTTCGTAAATTTCCATTTTTTCAAATCCTTTCTTAAAATAATAAAACCCTCTGTAAACTTACGCTTACAGAGGGCATATAATCTGCGGTACCACCTCTAATTGAAAATCTCTCACGAAATTTTCCTCACCAAGTGCTGTCACACTCTTGTGCTGTATCGGGCACTCCCGTCTAGCCCTAATAAGTAATCCGTTCAGGCAGCAGCTCAGGGATGTATTCGCTAAAGTCTCCCTGTATCCTCACACCAGCCGAATACTCTCTGAAAAGGAAGAAACAACAGTTACTCTTTCCCGTCATAGCCTTGTCATATTGGCATTATTCTACTATATAAAATTTTAAATTGCAAGTGTTTTATTTGCAACTATGCAAACTTAATTCTAAATTACTGCTTTTTTCTCAGAATATCTACCGTATGTGCAGCAGCACCAAGCAACTCCGTTCTCTCACAGGTTGCCAGATGATACTCGATAAATTTCTTATATGTCTCGTCATCCATCTTATTGAGAACAGGTCTTAAATAATCTGCCGGACCATCTGCCGATATAATTTTTATTCTCTCCAATTCCGGAACCTGAGCATTAAACTTCTCAATGTCTTCTAGTCTCACATAATCATATAAATCATTCTCATCCGGATTGACTCTGAAATCTTCGGTCAGTTTCCCATCTCTGATTAACTCCAAGATATGATTTTCCTTAAACCCATAAGTAATCACACTGAATTCATTCATCACATAGGCAACCAAAATGACTCCGCCTTTTTTTGTCACTCTTGCCGCCTCTGAAAGTGCTTTCACTTTATCTTCAAATTTCGTCAAATGATACATCGGACCAAACAAAATGGTTAAATCAAAACTCTCATCTGCAAACTTGGAAAGTTTCAGTGCATTTCCCTGATAAGCCTTTACCGTAGAATTTTTCTTTTTTAATATTCCCAGATTGTATTTTACAAGTTCTACCGCCGTCACATCATATCCCTCGTCTGCAAGTGCAACCGAATATCTTCCCGTCCCTGCTCCAATATCAATAATTTTTGCATCCTGACTATCCAGATACTCGTGGATATATTTCATGGATGTGACAAATTCTACATTTCCATGCTTTCTGAGCAGTCGCTTATCTTCATTAAATTTATTGTAATATTTTTCTATATTGTTCATAATTTCCTCTGTCTTGTCACACACGAATTTTCATGTAAAAATATGAGCTAAATAATAAACTGTTCTAATTCCACCTCAGATGGGAGTCTCAAATCGCCTCTTGGACTCACAGAAACAGTTCCGACCTTCACGCCGTCTGGCATACAGTTGCGTTTGAACTGCTGTCTGAAAAATCTCGTATTAAATACATTGAGCCATTTCTTAATCTCTTCATCGCTAAACTTATACTCATCTGAATTTTTTACAGCAACTCTGCAAAGTTCGTAAATCTCCTGTGGTGACATTCCATAACGAAGTGTGTAATAAATAAAGAAGTCGTGAAGGATATAAGACCCTACCGTATCCTCTGTTTTCTGTGAAATTGTTCCATCTGGATTTGGAGGAAGTAATTCCGGACTTACCGGAGTATCTACAATATCCTCAATCACTGTATCAAGTCCATTAAATCCACTCTTTGCCATATAATGTCCAATGTCATCAACGAGTGTGCGAACCAGCGTCTTTGGTATACTTGCATTGACTCCATACATACTCATATGGTCACCGTTGTATGTACACCATCCAAGTACCAGTTCAGATAAGTCTCCTGTACCAAGAACAAATCCACCTTCCTTGTTTGCTACATCCATAAGAATCTGAGTTCTCTCTCTCGCCTGACAGTTTTCATAAGTAATATCTCGTACATCTTCTCGCTGACCAATATCCTTAAAATGTCTCAAAACAGAATCCACGATACTAATTTCTCTTCTCTCACATCCGAGTATCTTCATCAGATTTT
>ONXS01000049.1 GCA_900321855.1 uncultured Eubacteriales bacterium
CAGAGTGTGAGCAAAACTTATACAGATGAAATGCTAAAGGAAGATGCAGAAAAATATATTCGACAAGCAGTTCGGATGAAATGGAAAAATGTGAAAATTATAAGGATTGATATGATTATAGTAAGAGGAACGGACAAGATTCATTCATAAGTAATAAATTGCATGGATAAAAAAATATGCTTGTGTATAATGAATTTTATCGTAGATATAGTAAACGGAGAAGGGGGACATTTGTCTATATTTTGAGTAGAAGGACTAAAATAAATATATGAATAATGAGAAAAAAACACGCAAATTAGAAATGGTAAATCCTGTTTTTAAATACTTTTCACTAATTTTCTTTTTTATAGCCATTCTAAATATATATGGAGCTATTTATGATATGCTTTATTTTTATGAAGATGAATTATATATGGGAGAGTGGCCAACTGCAATTATAACACTTGTTGTATTTATTTGTGTGTGCTGCTTATGGATACCGAAAACAATTCGGTTAAAAAGAGCGATAAGACATGGCGAGGTCTATGAAGGTGTGTTTTATGACGTCAAAGAAGGAACTAAGAGAAAATTTTTCGATTATCTTTATATGATTCAGTTTGAAGTTGAAGTTCATGGAGAAAAAAGAATTGTGGAAGTTGGACCATATCCAGAAGATCCAATTTACTACATACCAGAGAATAGCAGATGCAAGGTATATGCATATAAGGGAAATTATTATATAAAACCGTTAAAACTTAGACCAGATAAACCACATGCTCACAGAAAAGCAGTCGTACATGATGAAAATTTTGTGAAACGAGTACTTCGTGGAGAATTCACAGATGTAGATCCAAACGAGTGGATGAAGTTTACTTTAGACAAGATTTCGGATATTAAGACAGAAGAGGATGAGAAAGTAGCAATGAGCGAACGAACTGATGCGGCTTTCATAAGTTCGAGAACACATCTTGTATTCAGACCTATTTTTGCATTTAAGGATTTTCCATACAATAAAATTTACATAGAGGCGGAAATTCAGTCGCAGACTGCATATTGTGGATTTGAATTTACGATTTTGCCAGATGTCATCAACTGTGTGAGAGCATCAGGAGCGACTAACATGGAGGAAATGAAGGCGTTAAAGCCAGATATAAAGGGAATTGTGAAGGCAAGAATTGAATACGATAAGCCAGAAGTTGTGGTAAAGGACGTTATGGTGGAGATTGTGTAACATTCAGAATACATTAGAAAACATAATTGCGTTTTCTGATGTATTTTTTATTTGCGCAAACAACAAACAACGAGTCAAGCGGATATACTTGTATGTCCATTTTGCGACTATTGTGACAACTTGCAAAGCATATTTTTCAAAGTTCTTGGCAATAGATTGTTCGCGAAACGTGCAATCTATCGTTTGACATACCTATTGCCAAATTGATATACTGATAGGGGGAATATAGCAACAAAATGAAACCAAATTCAAAGGAGGAAGCTTATGGGAAAAGCAAAGCGAAATTTCAGCAAAATAGCAGCATTTTTGATGTCATTTATGCTGGTATTTTCAATGTTTACCGGACTAAATCTGGTAAATACTTATGCGGTATCTTATTCTGAGATGTCCGCACTTGACCAGTACGCTTATGGCGGTGATGACCTCGGTGCAACTTACACAAAGTCAGCCACTACATTTAAGGTATGGTCGCCAACCGCATCTAAGGTTCAAATTAAGCGTTACAAGACAGGCAGCGATTCTGAGGCAGGTGCAGGAGTCATTGAGACAAAGGATATGACAAAGCAAAGTCAGGGAATCTGGTCAATCACAATTTCAGGTGATTTGGCAGGAACTTATTATACCTATCTCGTGACAAATAATGGAGTGACAAAAGAGGCTGTTGATATTTATGCGAGATCGACAGGTGTCAACGGTATGAGAGGTATGGTTGTTGACCTTGACGCTACAAATCCGGCTGGCTGGAACCTTGATCAGAGAGTGGACTGTGATAACCAGACAGATGCGATTATCTGGGAAGGACATGTGAGAGATTTCTCGGCATCATCCGATTCCGGTATGACAAACAAGGGAAAATACCTCGCATTTACAGAGACAGGTACAACGGTAAATAACGATGGAGTTCACAAGACTGGTGTGGATTATCTGGAGGATTTGGGTATCACACATATACACCTTCTTCCTGTATATGACTATGGCAGTGTTGATGAGACAAAATTAAATACAGACCAGTTTAACTGGGGATATGATCCAATGAACTATAACACACCAGAGGGTTCCTACTCTACAAATCCTTATGATGGTGCAGTCAGAGTAAACGAATTCAAACAGATGGTAAAATCACTTCATGACAAAAACATCGGTGTTGTTATGGATGTAGTTTACAATCACACTTATGCAGGCGATTCGGGAATCAACGACTGGTTTGATTACACAGTTCCGGGATATTATTACAGACAGAAAGCAAATGGAAAACTTTCCAATGCCTCCGGTTGTGGAAATGAGACAGCATCAGACCGAGCAATGTATCAGAAATACATGATTGATTCGATTACATACTGGGCAAAGGAATACCACATCGATGGTTTTCGATTTGACCTGATGGGTATTCATGATGTAGATACGATGAATAAAATCAGAGCAGCTCTTGATGAGATTGATCCGGACATTTTAATGTATGGTGAGCCGTGGACAGCAGAGGCTACAACGTCTACAAAGCCAACAGCCGTTCAGTCAAACATGAAACTTGTGAGTTCTGAGATTGCAGCGTTTAATGACAAAGTCAGAGATGCAATCAAGGGAAGTTGTTTTAATGCAGCAGACCCAGGATTTATTCAGGGTGCAGCGGGATTTGAGACATCTTTAAAGGCTGGTATTCAGGCGAACTCAACTTCTATGGGTGGAACTGCGAACCAGTGGTCAAAGCAGCCTTCGCAGACAGTCACTTATACATCAGCACACGATAACTACACACTTTATGATAAACTGGTAAAATCGGTGAAAGGCGGAAGTGGTTACGGAAATCGATATGACGATTTAGTTGCTATGAATAAAATGGCAGGTGGAATTATTTTAACTTCACAGGGTATGTCATTCTTTCAGGCAGGTGAGGAATTTGCCAGATCAAAATACGGAGATGAGAACAGCTACAAATCAGCAACAAACATCAATCAGTTAAAATGGCAGAATACAATCACATACGCAGATGTCAACGCATATTACAAAGGATTAATTGAAATCAGAAAGGCATATTCTCCATTTAGAGATCCAAGCAATACAAGTAATGGAACAATTTATTTCTCATGGGGAACGAATTGTCCAGACAAAGTTGTGGCATTTACAATGTACAACAAATTAAAGACAGATGAGTGGGATTACGTTGCAGTCATTCACAATGCAAATACTTATTCACAGAGAGTCACTTTACAGACTTATGACAACAAGACACTTCCATCGCAGTGGGTTATTATTGCAGATGGTCAGACAGCAGGTGTGACAAGTCTTGGAACAAGTGGAAGTACCGTAAATGTGCCGGCACGTTCAACAATGGTTCTTGTAGACAAGACAAGTTTTGAGAACACAGATATTTCAAAGAAATGTACGGTAACAGTCAATCACATCAAAGATGGTTCTACAGCAACTTATAAGACAGAGACACTCAAAGGTGATGAGGGAAAAGCGTACACCACACAGCCGTTAGCAGAATTGTTAAACAGTGGCTACAAATTAAAATCAACTGTCGGACAGACAGCAGGCACATTTTCAAAGGCAGGTGCAACGGTAACATATTATTATGAGAAAGATGCCTCGAAAGTAGGTTCAGTAGTTGTAAAATATGTCGATGCGTCAGGCAATGAGATTGCAGCATCTGAGATGAATGAAGGATTGATTGGAACATCTTATACATTTGCACCAAAGACAATCAAAGGATATGAGACAAATGAAGGACCTGTGACTGGAACTTATGCAAAGGAAACAAGAACGATTACATTTAAATATCTGGAAAAACAGAGCACAGGAATTACAGTTCATTACTACAATTCTTCAAACTGGTCAAAGGTAGCAATGTATGCGTACACAGAAGTTGGAAGTAAAGCAACTCAGTATACTGGAGCATGGCCGGGAACTCTCATGACTTCAGAGGGAGACAATTGGTATGTCGGAGATATTGACTACGATGGCACACTCTATTTTATTGCAAACAATAATGGTGGCGGTGCTCAGGACCCAACCGGTGTAGGTACCAAAGGATATGAAGTATCCGATGAGGTATGGATTAAGAATGGCAAGATATACAAGGCAGGAAAAGTAAACGTAACATATGTCGCAGAAGATGGAACAGTTCTCGCAACAACAACACTTTCCGGACTTGCAGATGGTTCAAATACATACAGTACATCAGCAAAGACATTCGATGGATATCAATTAAAGACAACACCGGTTAATGCAAATGGTGTCTATACAGAAGGAACGATTTCGGTAAAATATATTTATGAAAAGGATATTGTAGTCGAGCCACTCAAAGTTAGTTTGTCAGCAGCAAAAACTACAATTACTTCTGGAGATAAAGATACACTTACAGCCGCAGCAACAGGTGGAAATGGAAATTATAAATACACCTATAGCATTGCTGCAAATGGAAAGACATTAGTTCTTGCAAAAGATACACAGGCAAGACAGTATGTTTGGTCATCAGGGGCAGCTGGAAGCAAGACTTTGAGTGTTGAGGTAACAGATGCTGATGGAAATACAGCAAAAGCATCAGTTACAATTACAGTTAATGCAAAACAGACGAGTAATTTAAAGGTGACATTGAAAGCAAGATCAACAGTGGTTATGCCTAATCAAATAGACAAACTCACAGCAGAGGCTACAGGTGGTTCTGGAAGTTACAAATATACATACAAGGTAACTGTTGGCAGTGCCTCTAAAACACTTGCATCGAATAAGACATCAAATGAATTTAGTTGGAATTCGGGTAAGGTTGGAAACAAGACACTTACAGTTACAGTGACAGACAACAAGGGAAATAAAGCATCTGCAAGTACAAAAGTTGAGGTTACAGATAAGAAATTAGCTGTTATTATTTCAGCGAAATATACAACTGTTTCACCAAATACAATAGATCGTTTACAGGCAAAAGCAGATGGCGGAAGAGGACTGTATTCTTATACTTATATAATAAAATCAGGTAATAAGTCACTCACTCTTGCAGAAGGAAGATATGCAAGTGCATTTGACTGGAACTCAAGCAAGGCTGGTAAGAAAACATTAATAGTTATAGTAAAAGATCAGGCAGGGGCAACAGCAACATCATCTATGGATATACTTGTTAAATAAAATATATTTTGACAATTAAGAATCAGCTAAGTATAAAACAACAATGTTATTTTTTTACGAAATGATTTTGGTTAAAATAATAATTTTACAAAATTAAAAAACACAAAACCCGAAAATATGTTCGATATTTTCGGGTTTTTACTTGCCATTCTTTCTTTATGATGTTAAAATGATTTAATGCAAAATTTGTAACTATCCAGAAACAAAGTTATCAACAAAAATTATACAAAGGTAATGAAAATTATGATTACATTAAAAGAAAATGTTCTTGATGTGGATACATATCTCGCACTGAGAGCAAGTGTAAATTGGAAAAAACTTACATTGGAACAGGCGACAAAGGCATTGGAACACAGTTTGTTTACTGTGACAGCCTATGATGGAGACAGACCGGTAGGTATGGGAAGAATTGTGGGTGACGGAGTCGTAATTGATTATATTCAGGATCTTGTGGTGCGGCCAGAGATGCAGGGAAGTGGCATTGGAAGAATTGTCATTGAGCGACTGATTCAGTTTGTAAAAGAGACAAAGCTAGATGACTCAGAGATTATGCTCTGCCTGATGTGCGCCAAAGGTCGTGAGGAATTTTACAGGCGATTTGATTTTATACCAAGACCAACAGACAAATTAGGACCGGGTATGATTCAATATCTGTAAGAATTCCGTATCTGACATTATGTAGAAAAATATGTTCGAATTTGATTTTTGATAATTTCATTTACAAAAATAGAAGGAGGGTTTATGGCAAAATTTTTGACCATTTATTTAATTAGGCATGCAAGACAGTCCAGCGCCCTGTGTAATGTCAATGTGCCACTGGCAAAAGAGGGAAGGCAGCAGGCCGAACTGCTTGGACAGAGATTAAAGCACATGGAAATTGAAAAAGTATATTCCAGCGATTTAATCCGTGCCGTGGAGACGGCGGATATTGTGAGAGGGTATACGGATTTGTCAGGAGATATTGGCAATGAATTTTATCAGTATGCAGGATTACAAGAGACAAATTTTGGAGATTTGACTGGATTAGAAGATGAATTATTAAGGGTAAAATTTAAAGATTTCTATGAACTGAGGGAAAAGAGTGTTGAAGATGTCAGAATACCGGGTGGTGAAAATGGGGAAGAAGTATATACAAGAATGAAAGAGAGCATGGCAGAGGTTATGGAAGATGCCAAAAAGAATGATTTTCGCAAAATTGCGGTGATTTCGCATGGAGGAGCGATTCGCTGTTATCTTGCGGGAATTTTACAGATGCCACAGGGAATGAGATATTACATCAGTAAAAATATGGAAAATACTGCAATTACAGAGCTGCGGTATTTTTATGACAAAGACAGAATATCAGTGGAGAGATTAAATGATTATGCCCATTTGGAGGGACATGAAAAATTATTGAGAAAATATTTCATATCAGCCAGAGATTATCTGGATAGCAGTGATAAGAAATAAGATGATGCCAGCGTATATTGTGTAAGACTGACTGGTATCAGAGTTGGGACAAGAACGATAGATGCAACATGGCAATGGAAAATAAAGAAATGTATAAGTGAGAAAGGAATATTATGTCATCACAGAATTATGATGCCAACAGTATTATGGTACTGGAGGGCTTAGAGGCAGTAAGAAAAAGACCGGGAATGTATATTGGAAGTGTATCTACAAAAGGACTGAATCATCTGATTTATGAGATTGTAGATAACTCGGTAGATGAACATCTGGCAGGATATTGTAATGAAATAAAGGTCACGTTAGAAAAAGACGGAACAGCAGTGATTCAGGATAATGGTCGAGGAATACCGGTAGGAATTAATGAAAAGACAGGTATGCCGGCGGTGGAAGTGGTATTTACCATGCTCCATGCAGGAGGAAAATTTGGAACTGGCGGTTACAAGATTTCCGGAGGACTTCACGGTGTAGGTGCATCGGTTGTCAACGCCTTATCCGAGTGGCTGGAAGTTACGATTAAGCAGAATGGAAAAGTCTACAATCAGAGATATGAACGTGGAAAAGTGATGTTTCCACTTCAGGAGGTTGGAACTAGACGAAAAAATGATACAGGAACAATGGTTCGATTTCTTCCAGATAAAGAAATTTTTGAGAAGACATATTTTAAGGCGGAGTCTATCAAAAACAGATTGCATGAAACTGCTTATCTGAATCCAAATCTGACGATTATCTTTGAAAACAAGAGATTTTCAGAAGAGGAAGTTGTGGAGTTTCATGAGGAAGAGGGAATTAAGGCATTTGTGAAGAGATTAAATGCTGGAAAAGACGCACTTCATGATGTTGTCTATTATAAGAAAGAATCGGACGGAATTGAAGTGGAAGTTGCATTTCAATTTGTAGATGAGTTTCAGGAAACAATTATGGGATTTTGTAATAATATTTATACTCAAGAAGGTGGAACTCATATCACAGGCTTTAAGACAAAGTTCACGATGTTAATCAATCAATATGCAAGAGAGATTGGAATTTTAAAAGAAAAGGATGCAAACTTTAATGGTTCGGATGTTCGAAATGGAATGACAGCAGTCATTGCAGTAAAACACCCAGAGCCAAGATTTGAGGGACAGACAAAGACAAAACTTGATAATCCAGATGCAGCGAAAGTGGTTGCTGATATTACCGGAGAGGAAGTTGTTCTCTATTTTGATAAAAATTTAGAAGATTTAAAACAGGTAATCAGTTGTGCTGAGAAGTCAGCAAAGATTCGCAAAGCTGAGGAAAAGGCAAAGACAAATCTTCTTGTAAAACAGAAGTTCTCAACTGGCGGAAATGGAAAACTTGCCAACTGTGAGAGCAGAAAGGCAGAGGAATGTGAGGTATTTATCGTAGAGGGAGATTCTGCCGGAGGCTCTGCAAAGATGGCGAGAAACCGTAAGACACAGGCGATTATGCCAATCCGCGGTAAGATTTTAAATGTTGAGAAGGCGACCATAGACAAGGTACTTGCAAATGCAGAGATTAAAGAGATGATTAACGCATTTGGATGTGGATTTTCAGAAGGATATGGAAATGATTTTGATATTAGTAAACTGAGATACAACAAGATTATTATCATGACAGATGCCGATGTCGATGGCGCACATATCGATACCCTTCTTCTGACATTTTTCTATCGTTTTATGCCAGATTTAATCAATGAGGGACATGTTTACATTGCAATGCCTCCATTATATAAAGTAGTGCCTAAGAATAAAAAGGGAGAGGGAGTTTATCTCTATGATGATAAGGCACTGGAAAAATACAGAAAGACGCATACAGGATTTACATTGCAGCGATACAAAGGTCTTGGTGAGATGGATGCGGAACAGTTGTGGGAGACAACACTAAATCCAGAGACAAGAATCTTAAAACAAGTTGAGATTGAAGATGCTTACATGGCATCTGAAGTGACGAATATGCTCATGGGAACCGATGTGCCGCCGAGAAGAAAATTCATTCACGACCACGCACATGACGCAGAAATTGATGTGTAGCATGTAGTAAGGTGTCTGCGCAGCAGACGGATTCCTTGCTACCTACGCAGATGCCCGCGGACGCAGTTCGCATATAAATGGCATCTGCTCCTTTAGTAAGGTGTCTGCGCAGCAGACGGATTCCTTGCTACCTGCGCAGATGCCCGCGGACGCAGTTCGCATATGAATGGCATCTGCGTAGGTATATTTCTGTAATCAGTATAAAATTGAGATGAGAAAGGATTAAAAATATGGCAGAACAGATTATAAAAACAGAGTATTCTGACGTGATGCAGAAATCATATATTGATTATGCCATGAGTGTCATTTGTCAGAGAGCTCTTCCTGATATTAGAGATGGATTAAAACCAGTTCAGAGACGTGTGCTCTATGCGATGGATCAGCTTGGATTAAATTATGACAAGCCACACAGAAAGTCGGCAAGAATTGTCGGTGATGCGATGGGTAAATATCATCCACATGGTGACAGTTCTATTTATGATTCTCTTGTTGTGCTGTCACAAGATTTCAAGAAAGGAATGGCACTTGTAGACGGTCACGGCAACTTTGGTTCTATCGAGGGAGACGGAGCTGCTGCGATGCGTTATACAGAGGCTAAGTTAAAGAAATTTACACAGGAAGTTTATCTTGCGGATTTAGATAAAGATGTTGTGGATTTTGTTCCGAACTTTGATGAGACAGAAAAAGAGCCGGAGGTTTTACCAGTCCGTGTACCGAACTTTTTAATCAATGGTGCAGAAGGTATTGCAGTTGGTATGACAACCAACGTTCCAACTCACAATCTCGCAGAAGTCATTGATGCGGAGATTGCATATATGGAAAAAAACAGCATTACCGATGAAGAACTGATGCAGTATATTAAGGGACCGGATTTTCCAACAGGAGGAATCGTTGTAAATAAGAAAGATTTGCTCTCTATTTACCAGACAGGTCAGGGAAAAATTAAAGTGCGTGGAAAGGTAGATTTTGAGCCTGCAAAGAAAAAATCAGAGAGAGATAAATTAGTTATCAGCGAAATTCCATATACCATGATTGGAGCTAATATTTCAAAATTTATTTCGGATATTTGTGATTTAATAGAGACAAAAAAGACGCAGGACATTGTTGATGTTTCGAATGAGTCATCCAAAGAAGGTATTCGAATTGTTTTGGAATTAAAGAAAAATGCAGATGTAGAAAAACTCAAAAATCTCTTATACAAAAAGACGAAATTAGAAGATACCTTTGGTGTCAATATGCTTGCCATTGTAGATGGAAGACCGGAAATTCTGAGTTTAAAGAGTATTATTGAGAACAGTATTCAGTTCCAGTATGAGATTCAGACAAGAAAATACACCACTCTTTTGAAAAAAGAAATGGAACAGAAAGAAATTAAAGAAGGTCTGATTCGTGCGTGTGATATTATTGATTTAATCATTGAGATTTTAAGAGGCAGTAACAACGTCAAGGATGCAAAAAAATGTCTCACAACAGGAGATACCAGTGCAATTAAATTCAAGACAAAGAAGTCAGAACTCTATGCCTCAAATTTAAACTTTACAGAGAAACAGGCACAGGCAATTCTTGACTTGCGACTTTATAAATTAATCGGACTTGAAATTCTGGCACTCCAGAAAGAATATGAAGGCATTATGAAGAGAATTGCCCAGTATGAAGATATTTTAAATAATAAAAAGTCCATGATTAAGGTCATCAAAAAAGAATTGAAGAAAATCAAAGAGGACTATGGTATTGAGAGAAAGACTGTCATTGAAGATGGAAAAGAGGCAGTCTATGAAGAAGTAAAATTTGTTGAGCAGGAAGTCGTATTCCTTATGGACAGATTTGGATATATTAAGACAATTGAGCCGTCTATTTATGAGAAGAATATCGAGGCAGCCCAGAGTGAGTACAAATATATTCAGCGATGTATGAATACAGATAAGATTGCATTTTTTACCGATACAGGAACACTTCATCTTGTAAAATTAATAGATATTCCACTTGTAAAGTTTAAGGATAAGGGAACGCCAATCGATAATCTGAGTAACTATGACAGCAAGAGCGAGACGATTATTTTTGTGACAGATGTGAATTCCATGATTGGAAGAAAGATTTTATTTACGACAAAACAGGGATGGACAAAATTAGTAGATGGAAGTCAGTTTAATGTAGGTAAGAGAACGACTGCCGCAACGAAGTTATCAGAGAACGATGTCGTGATTGATGTGTCGATTACGGATGCGTACTTTGGAAGTGAGGACAGTCTGATGTCAGGAGCACTGAGTGGTGGTTCAGATGATATGGATGGACAAATGGTTATGACAGATTTATTAAGTGGCAATGGTTCAGAAGAGACAGCAGAGATGTCCGAGGGAATTCAGAGTAACCAGATGGTAGTTCTTCAGACAGAAAAAGGACAGTTTTTGAGATTTTACTTAAAAGAGATACCGGAGAAGAAGAAAAATGCAATCGGTGTCATAGGTATTCGTCTCAATGAAGGAGATGCTGTTTCAAATGTATATGTACTTGACGAAGGGGATAATTACAAAGTAGAATATAATGACAGAGTGATAGAACTGAGAAAAGTCAAAACTGCGAGAAGAGGAACTAAGGGAACAAAGGTCAGAGGCGGCAAGTCAGATTCTTAAATGTCTTGCATAGAATCGATGTAACTATTCAGAACCCAGTTCTCATAGTTACGAATTGACCTTTAATTTTCGCATGTGACATGATATGGAAAAGGAGATAGAGAGTAATGAGAAAATTTACTACAAAATTAGCGTGTGGCATATTAGCTGCAAGTATGGTGGTTTCATTGGCTGCATGTTCATCGAATAAGAACACAGATAAAAAATCTGAAAAAGAGACAAAGACAGCAGTGACAGAAGAGGAGCAGGGGGACAGACTTCAGGCAGAATGGATGAAAGATGCCATTATCTATGAAGTCAATGTCAGACAGTACACACAAGAAGGCACATTCAATGCGTTCTCCGAGCATTTAGAGAGACTCAAAGAGATGGGAGTCAACACGCTCTGGTTTATGCCGATTTACAGCATTTCACAGTTAAACAAAAAAGGAACACTTGGTTCCTATTATTCTATCAGTGATTACAAGAGTGTAAACAGTGAGTTTGGAACAACGGATGATTTTAAGAAACTCGTGGACAAGGCACATGAGATGGGATTTCAT
The DNA here is from genome assembly GCA_900321855.1 of uncultured Eubacteriales bacterium. GTDB lineage: Bacteria > Bacillota > Clostridia > Lachnospirales > Lachnospiraceae > Bovifimicola. The sequence goes on from ONXS01000049.1 coordinate 11,981, forward strand.
GTTATGCTTGACTGGGTTGCAAACCATACAGGCTGGGATCACACATGGGTGACAGAACATCCGGAATATTATTTGACAGATGACACAGGAAATATTATTTGTCCTCCGGGAACAGACTGGACGGATGTGGCACAGCTTGATTACAAAAATGAAGATATGAGAGCTGCGATGATTGATGCGATGTCATACTGGATTAAAGATATGGACATTGATGGATTCCGATGCGATTATGCACAGGGTGTTCCAGTAGATTTCTGGGAGGAGGCAAGAACAGCACTTGACCAGATTAAGCCGGTATATATGCTTGCAGAAGATGGAACAAATGCAAACTCTTTACTTGTAAATGCCTTTGACAGTGATTATAACTTTAATTTATATGACAAGTTATCTATGAGCAGAAATATTCCTTCTCAGGCAGCAAATGTGTTTACTGCTGCTGCACAGGAAAATCTTCCATATGCATCGTTCCGTATGAATTTCTTGGATAATCATGACAAGAATACATACGATGGAACAATGGAAGAGAGATACGGAACGGACACACTTGGAGCGTTCTATACAGTTGTATTTACTTCTTATGGTATCCCACTTGTCTACTCAGGCAATGAAGAGGATATTGATATGAGTTTACAGTTCTTTGAGAAAGATCCAATCAATTTTGGAGATTACAAATATCAGGATTTACTCACAAAACTCTGCCATATCAAGACAGAGAATGAGCCGCTGTTCAATGGTGTATACGGCGGAAAAATGGTAAAACTTGAGAATGACAACAAGAGTGTTCTCTCCTTCACAAGAGAGAAAAATGGCAAAAAGATTACCGTAATTGTAAACCTTTCAAAAGATGAGCAGAGTGTAACTTATACTGATAAAATTTCTTCAGGAACAATACTGATTCATGGAGATGCAAATGGCATGGATGACAAAGAGGGTGCTGTGAATACAGATGATTTAAACAAATTGTCAGCGTGGGAATATTATGTAATTGCACAATAGTTTGAACGCAGGTAAGCAATTCTCCGCCTCTAAGCTGTAAAGGCATAGGCGGGGGATTGCGAATGTCCGTTTTATGTGCGGAACAATTTGCAGAAAACTCAATCGTGAGTGTGAAAGGATAACAAAATGAATTACGAATCAGCCAGAGAATATATAAATAACATTTCAAAAAAAGGAAATGTTTTGGGACTTGAATCAATTAAAAATTTAATGAACAGACTCGACAATGTGCAGGACCAGTTAAAGGTCGTGCACATTGCGGGAACAAATGGTAAGGGTTCTACGCTTGCGTATTTGCAGAGTGTGCTTTCTCTTGCTGGCTACAAAACAGGCAGGTATAATTCACCTGCCGTTTTTGATTATCTTGAGGTTTTTTCTATCAATGGCCAGAATATGACGAGAGAAGATTATGCAAAATATGTCACAATTGTCGCAGAAAAATGTCAGGAGATGGAGAGGGAAGGATTTCCACACCCTACCTATTTTGAGATGGAGACAGCCGTGGCATACAAATATTTTTACGATATGAACTGTGATGTCGTTTTGATGGAAACTGGAATGGGAGGAGATACCGATGCAACCAATGTGACAGAACATACCATACTCAGTCTCATTTCACCAATCAGTCTCGACCATATGCAGTTTTTGGGAAATACATTAGAGGAGATTGCAGGACACAAGGCGGGAATCATCAAGCACAACAGTGCAGTCGTGACGGCAATTCAACAGTCAGAAGTGTATGAAGTCATTCAGAAGAAAGCACAGGAGATGAATTCTGAATATAGAAGAATGGAGGAGCCTTCTGCAATTCGATTTTTTGATAATCGGATAATATTTGATTATAAGGGGTACAAGGATTTACAAATTCAGATGAAAGGAAACTTTCAAGTTTACAATGCAAGTCTTTGTATCGAGGCAGTAGAGATACTCCGAACAAAAGGATTTGAGCTATCCGATGAGATGTTATATCAGGGATTACAAAATACCGTATGGCATGGAAGATTTGAGAAACTCTGTGACAAACCACTCATTATATTTGATGGCGGACACAATCCGGATGCTGCGAAAAACCTCAGAGAGAGCATTGAAATTTATTTTACAAATAAAAAGATTGTATATATAATAGGTGTATTAGCTGACAAGGACTACAATCAGGTATTAAAACTGACAGCAGATTTGGCAAAATACATTATCACAATTACACCACAGAACAATGCAAGAGCACTCGATGGAAGAAAATTGTTAGAGACAGTGAAACGATATAACAAAAATGCAGGCTATGCCTCATCCATAGAAGAGGCAGTTGCACAGGCAAAAGAACTTGCAGGAGAGAACGGCGGAGTGATGATATTTGGTTCGCTGTCGTATTTGTCAGATATTCAAGATGTAATTTTATAAAGGAAATGCTGGCAGAGGTACGGAGAGAACCTTTGCAGACGTCGGTACTTAGGGAGCGTCTTTTGCTCCCTTATGTACCGCTACGTCGAAACAGAGCGAGAGCGTTTCTCGGAGTACCTCTGCCAGCATTTCTTGAAAAGGCAGAGGTGCTCCACAATAAACTAGCACATACGAACAGAAAGGCTTTAAAATGATTATAGGAAAGAAAGAATTTGACACAAAAAACAATATCTATGTGATGGGAATTTTAAATATCACTCCGGACTCTTTTTCGGATGGGGGAAAATTTAATGACATAGACAGGGCTCTTGCTCACACAGAGCAGATGATAAAAGAGGGGGCAGATATTATTGATGTCGGCGGCGAGTCCACAAGACCGGGATATAAGAGGTCATCCGAAAAATTAAGGAAAACTTTGATATTCCGGTTTCGATTGATTCTTATAAGAGCAGAGTTGCAAGAGATGCAGTGGCGGCAGGAGCGGACTTGATTAATGATATTTGGGGCTGCAAATATGATGCAGATATGGCAAAGGTAATTGCAGAGACGAATGTTGCCTGTTGTCTGATGCACAACAGAGATTTAAAGACACAGCCATATGGAGAAGATTTGATGGCAGATGTTTTACAGGATATGAAGGATTGTATTGACCTTGCAAAACAGGCAGGCGTGGCAGATGACAAGATTATATTGGATCCGGGTATTGGTTTTGGAAAGACTTTGGAAGATAATCTGAAAGTAATGAATCATCTCGAAGATTTGAATACATTTGGCTATCCGGTACTTCTTGGAACGTCGAGAAAATCTATGATTGGTCTGACACTGGATGTTGACGTAAACAACAGACTTGAAGGAACCATTGCAACATCTGTCATAGGAGCGATGAAAGGATATTCGTTTGTGAGAGTTCATGATGTACTGGCAAATAAGAGAGCAATTGAGATGACGAGAGCTATTTTAAAGGCATAGATAGATTATTATAGAAAACAGCAAAATATAAAATAAAACAAATAATTCATAAGTAAATGCGATTTGGAGGAAAGTAGAGTATGGAGAAGACAACAGATAAAATTATAATAGAAAATCTCTGTGTATTTGCAAATCATGGAGTTTTAGAAGAAGAAAAGCGAATGGGACAGAAATTTCTTGTCAGTGCGGAGCTGGAAATTAATACCAGAAAAGCTGGAGTTTCTGATAATATTGCACTGTCTATCAATTATGCAGATGTGTGCAAGGTAATTGATAAATTTATGAAAGATTATACATTTAATCTGTTAGAGGCAGTTGCCGAGAATATGACACTTGTGTTGTTTGCAAATTTTCCAGAGTTGAATGGTGTAAAAGTGACAATTAAGAAACCGTGGGCACCGATTGGATTACAGCTTGATTATGTTGCAGTCAGCATTGAGAGAAGATGGCACAGAGCCTATATTTCTCTGGGTTCCAATATGGGTGACCGCCTGAAATATTTGGAAAAGGCAGTAGAGGAAGTAAAAGAAGATTTAAACTGCAAACTTCTTAAAATCTCAGACATTATCGAGACAGCTCCATATGGTCCTGTGATTCAGGATGATTTCTTAAATGGATGTATTATGATTGATACATTGTATACACCACATGAGCTGCTCAGTTTCTTACACAAATTGGAAAATGATGCGAACAGAACAAGAGAGGTACACTGGGGACCAAGAACATTAGACCTTGATATTTTATTATATGATGATTTAGTGGTATGCGATGATGAACTGGTTATTCCGCATCCGGAGATGCACAAGAGAGCATTTGTCTTAGAACCACTCAAACAGATTGCACCAGATGCCGTTCATCCATTATTACATCAGAGAATACGAGATATGGTAGAATAAAAAAATAAGTAATCATATTTTTATTACATTAGATGAAATATGTTGATAATATCACAATTAAGAACAGGAAGGAAACATACAATGGAATTAGATTTAACAAAGATACGAGATGAAATCGATATTGTTGATAAGGAGATTGTAGAATATTTTCAGAAAAGAATGAAACTGTGTGAGCAGGTGGCACAGTATAAAATTGAAAATGGAAAAAAAGTTTTTGACAAAGAGAGAGAAGAACAGAAAATCGAAAAAGTTGTGAGCATGGCGGAAGGAGATTTCAACAGAAAGAGTGTTGGCGAATTATTTTCGCAGATTATGTCCATGAGCAGAAAACTCCAGTATCAGATTTTGACAGAGAATGGCAAGGGAGAGAAACTTGCGTTGAAAAAAGTAGATACTCTCGATATGAGCGATGTCAAAGTAGTATATCAGGGTGTGCCGGGAGCGTACTCGCAGCAGGCTATGATTAAATATTTCGGAAAAGATGTTGAAAATTTCAACGTAAAGACATTTCGTGATGCGTTTGAGGCAGTCAAAGATGGAAGAGCAGATTATGCAGTTCTTCCAATCGAAAATTCCACAGCGGGAATTGTTGAAGATGTAAATGATTTGCTGTATGAATATGATAATTATATTGTTGCAGAAACAGATGTGCTTGTCAGACATGCGCTTATCGGAACTCAGGATGCAACAATAGAGGATATTAAGACTGTTTACTCTCACCCTCAGGGATTGATGCAATGCGAGGAGTATTTGGATGAACATGAAGAATGGCAGAGAATTGCAAAAGAAAATACAGCGGGAAGTGCTCGGAAAGTAATGAAAGATAATGACAAATCTCATGCAGCAATAGCGAGTGTCATAGCCGCTGAAATCTATGGATTAAAGGTTTTAGAAGATAATATCAATCATAATGACAAAAATACGACTAGATTTATTATCTTGGGCAACAAGAGAGTGTTCAAGGCAGATGCCAGCAAAGTATTGATTACATTTGAAGTATCTCATGAAAGTGGAAGTCTGTATCATTTATTGTCTCATTTTATTTTTGAATATAT
>ONXS01000048.1 GCA_900321855.1 uncultured Eubacteriales bacterium
ATATATCCTGTTTTGTTGTTTCGAGAGTGAACTTTCTCACAGCTGATTTTGCGCTATTCACTCTATATATCCTGTTTTGTTGTTTCGAGAGTGAACTTTTTCACAGCTGATTTTTTGCTGTTCACTCTATGTATCCTGTTTTGCTGTTTCGAGAGTGAACTTTTTCTTCAATCAATTTCCATATGTTCACTCTCCGTATTATAATTTTATTATTTCAGAGTGAATCCCATAATAATCGCTTAATTTTCATTCACTCCAAAATCATTAATTTCTCTATTTTAGAGTGAACTCTTCACTGCCACTCTAATTTTCATTCACTCCAAAATCATTAATTTCTCTGTTTTAGAGTGAACTCTTCACTGCCACTCTAATTTTCGTTCACCCCAAAACTGTTGATTTCCCTGTTTTAGAGTGAATTTTCTTCAAAAGTCTCTCGTGACATTCACGCCACAATTTCCGATTTTATCTGTTTTTGTCCGATTTTGTCTGTTTTTGTCTGTTTTTTCTTATTCTGTCTGTTTTTGTAATCTCAGAGTGAAATGTTTCCCAGTCTCTTAACTCTTATTTGTAGTCTGTCATATGGTCCATCTTTTCCTGTTTCGTCTTCAAATAGAATAAATCATACTTTCCAGCCTCTATCTGAATTGGAACTCTCTCTTCAATTGTGATTCCATAGCCTGAAAGTCCTGAAATTTTCTTTGGATTATTTGTTAATAATCTGAGTTTCTTTGCTCCCAAATCATAGAGAATCTGGGCTCCGATTCCATAATCTCTCATATCTGCAGGGAAACCAAGTTTAATATTTGCCTCTACAGTATCGTAGCCTTGCTCCTGAAGTGTATAGGCTTTAATCTTGTTAATCAGACCAATTCCTCTTCCTTCCTGTCTCATATAGAGAAGAATTCCTCTTCCCTCTTTTGCGATTGCCTTCATAGCTGCATCTAACTGCTCACCGCAATCACATCTCAGTGAACCAAACACATCTCCTGTGAGACATTCCGAGTGAACGCGGCAAAGAACCGGCTCGCCGTCTGAGACATCACCCATAGTAAGAGCAACATGGTGCTCACCATTTAAGACATTCTCATATCCATGAATCACAAACTCACCATATTTTGTTGGAAGTTTTGCCTCTGCCTGTTTTTTCACAAGACTCTCAGACTGTAATCTGTATTTGATTAAATCTTCAATTGTAATAACCGTTAAATCTTTTTTCTCTGCAAATGAAAGAAGTTCTGTTGTTCTCATCATTGTTCCATCTTCTCTCATAATCTCACAGCAAAGTCCAACTGGTTTTAATCCTGCAAGTTTCATCAAGTCAACCGTTGCCTCTGTGTGTCCTGCTCTCTTTAACACGCCACCTTCTCTTGCCTCAAGTGGAAACATATGACCCGGTCTTCTGAAATCTTCTGGTTTTGCTCCATCTTCCACTGTCTTCATAGCTGTGAGTGAACGCTCAACTGCTGAGATTCCTGTTGTTGTATCTACATGGTCAATGGATACCGTAAATGCCGTTGAATGGTTGTCTGTATTCATATCAACCATCTGGTTTAATCCAAGTTTTGCTGTCCACTCTTTGCTCATTGGCATACAAATGAGTCCTTTTGCATCACTTGCCATAAAGTTGACATTCTCTGTTGTTGCATGCTCTGCTGCGCAGATTAAATCTCCTTCATTTTCTCTATCTGGGTCATCAATAACGAGAATGACTTTTCCATTTCTTAAATCTTCTAATGCCTGTTCAATTGTGCCGATTTGTTTCATTGTGTTACCTCCTGTAAATTTTCTAATCTCTAAAATCCGTGTTGTGCCAGAAATTCCATTGTGATATTGGATTTCTGTGGTTCCGGATCTTTTTTTAACATCAATTTTTCAATATATTTTCCGATGATGTCGTTTTCTAAATTTACAATATCACCAGCTTTTTTGTATTGCAAGATAGTCTCTGCTGCTGTGTGTGGGATAATGGATACTTTAAATTTTGTATCATCAATATATGCCACTGTGAGACTGATTCCATCAATTGCAATAGAGCCTTTCATTACAATATAATCCAAAATATCTTTTTTTGCTGCAATGGTATACCAGATAGCATTTTCTTCCGGCTCAATACCTACAATTTCTCCAGTTCCATCAATGTGACCAGAAACGATATGTCCGCCAAATCTTCCATCTGCTGCCATCGCTCTCTCAAGATTAACATGAGAGCCTTTTTTCAGAGAACCCAGTGAACTTCTTCGAAATGTCTCTGCCATCACATCTGCTGTAAATATATCTCCATTGATTGTGGTTGCCGTCAGGCATACGCCATTGACTGCAATGCTGTCTCCAATTTTGGAACCTTTTAAAATTTTTCCTGCCTTGATAGAAATACTTCCGCTCTTGGCACCCATGCTGATATTTACAACATTTCCTATTTCTTCAATTAATCCTGTAAACATTACTTCACTCTGCCTTCCAGTAAAATATCTGTCTCATCCATCTGACGGATCTTAATATCCTGTAACTTCACTGCATCTCTCATAAGTGGAATTCCCGCTCCTGCCACCGGACTTTTCGCATCTCTTCCACCAATAATTTTTGATGCAATATATGTGTATATATAATTTACCATTCCTGTCTCTAAAAGGGAACCATTAATTTCCCCACCGCCTTCTACCAGAACGCTGTCAATTTTCAGTTCTCCAAGTGTTTCAAGAACAGTTTTTAAATCTACGCTGTAGTGGTCTGTGTGCTTTTCTCCGCCTGACACAGCTAAAACTTCAATTCCTTTTGTCAGCAACTTTTCTTTTTTTGCCAGTAGGTCTTCATTTTCATTTTGAGCACTGTAGAATACAATTGTGCGAATTTCTTTTGCAGTGTTTGCAATCTGACAATCCTCTGGAATTCTAAGATTAGAATCAATGACAATGCGAATCGGGTCTACACCATCTTCCATTCTGCAGTTGAGCATTGGATTATCTTCCAAAACTGTGTTAATTCCCACAAGAATTGATGTATATTTTTTTCGCAGAAACATCACATGTTCTCTTGTCTTATCACTTGTCACCCACTTCGAATCACCGGTATAAGCTGCAATTTTTCCATCAAGTGTCATCGCATATTTCATTGCCACATAAGGAAGTTTTGTCGTGATGTAATACATAAAAATATCATTCATTTTGTCGCACTCATCTGCTAAAATTCCAGTCACAACTTCGATTCCATGATTTCTCAGAATCTCAACTCCATGACCTGCGACCAGTGGATTTGGGTCCATACTTCCAACAAATACTCGCTTAATACCTTTTTCAATAATAATATCCGTGCAAGGTGGCGTCTTGCCCTGATGACAACAAGGCTCTAAAGTTACATATAAATCTGCCCCCGTTGTATCTTCGGTACATCTTAGCAGTGCATTTCTCTCTGCATGAAACTCACCATATCTCTCATGACACGCCTTGCTGATAACTCTCCCATCTTTTACGACAACACACCCTACAAGTGGATTTGGTGCTGTACGTCCCAATGCTGTTTTAGCAATCTCGATTGCCTCACGCATATATTGTTCATGAATATTCAAAATCTTCACCTCCAAACACTCTATTATCAAGAACAAAAAAACCCGACAATTTCTTTAACAAAATCATCAGGTTCTCTAAATTCTTTTTCTTATACTTATATTGCAACTATCCATAGATAATTGCTTTGTAAAATATAATGTTTAAAATTTACTTCTTCTCTCATCCAGACTGTACTGTCGGCTCTGGAATTTCACCAGATCATGCTGAGTCGTAGGGAATCCTCCACTTCGTGGGTCCCTCCTTACGACATATGGCACAAGGACTCCTCCCACTTCGTAGGACCCTCCTCGTGCTGTGTGCTCGCGGGCTTTACCGCCGGTATGGATTTTCACCATGCCCTGAAGAAATATTATATTTATTTTTTCTCGTTTACAATGCCATCTTCTTCTTTTTCTACATCTACGATAGCACTTTTCTGCATTGGAATTCTACAGTTCTTGTTATTTCCAAATTCTACAACTACCACATCATCACTGATATTGATAACTGTTCCATAAAATCCACTTGATGTAAGTACTGAATCACCTGGCTGTAATTCACTCATAAGAGCGTCATGCTGTTGCTGCTGTTTCTTCTGTGGTCTTAAAATAAAGAAGTAGAAGAATGCTCCAAAGATCACAATATATGCGATCATGATTACTGCTCCGCCGCCGTTGCCCATAATTTCCTCCTAAATTTCACTTATTTGTTTTCTGCATGAAATCCGTCTAATTTCTGTTTTTTGTACTCTGCATATCGGTCATTGTCGATTGCATCACGAATTTCTTCCATCATTGTATTATAAAAATACAAATTATGCAAGACACATAATCTCATTCCAAGCATTTCCTTTGCTTTTAAGAGATGTCTGATATATGCTCTCGAATAACTTCTGCATGCCGGACACTGGCATCCCTCTTCGATTGGTTTGCTGTCAAGTTCATACTTTGCATTGAACAGATTTAACTTTCCTGCATTTGTATAAACATTTCCATGACGTCCATTTCTAGTTGGATATACACAGTCAAAGAAATCAACACCTCTGTCTACTGCCTCTAAAATGTTGGCTGGTGTTCCAACTCCCATGAGATAAGTTGGCTTATCCTCTGGCAAATGAGGTACTGTCTCGTCAAGAATACGGTACATCTCTTCATGTGACTCACCAACTGCAAGTCCGCCAACTGCATATCCGTCTAAATCCATCTCAGAGATAATATCTGCATGTTCTTTACGGATTTCTTCAAAAACTCCACCTTGATTGATACCAAAAAGCATCTGATTTTTGTTGATGGTATCTTCTAAACTGTTGAGTCTTGCCATCTCCGTCTTACATCTCTCAAGCCATCTTGTTGTTCTCTCTACAGAATTTCGAATATATTTTTCTTCTGCCGTACTTGGAGGACACTCATCAAATGCCATTGCAATCGTTGAGGCAAGGTTTGACTGAATCTGCATACTCTGTTCTGGTCCCATGAAAATCTTTCTTCCATCTACATGAGAATTAAAGTAGACTCCCTCTTCCTTAATCTTGCGAAGTTTCGCAAGGGAAAATACCTGAAATCCACCAGAATCCGTGAGGATTGGCTTGTCCCAGTTCATAAATTTATGAAGACCACCGAGTTTCTTTACCACCTCATCTCCCGGTCTTACATGGAGATGATATGTATTTGAGAGCTCAACCTGTGTCTTAATCTGTCTTAAATCATCTGTGGATACGGCACCTTTAATCGCTGCTGCTGTTCCTACATTCATAAATACAGGTGTCTGAATGACTCCGTGAACAGTCGTGAACTCTCCGCGTTTTGCCTTTCCACATTTTTTTATCAATTTATAATTCTTACTCATCTTAAATCCTAATTATCTTCTCAATTACTCTGTATCTGAATTCTTAGCATCTTCATCCTTTTTCTCAGGATCATAGGTAGACTTGATGTATAACTCGTCTAACTGTTTCTGGTCTACCACGTTTGGAGCCTCAGACATCAGGCATGAGGCATCTTTTACCTTAGGGAATGCGATGACATCGCGGATATTATCTTCTCCAACCATGTGCATGACAAGTCTGTCAAGACCGTATGCAAGTCCAGCGTGTGGTGGAACTCCGTATTTGAACGCATTGATTAAGAAACCAAATTTCTCATCAGCCTCTTCATCTGTAAATCCAAGAGCTCTAAACATCTTCTCCTGAATATCGTCCTGATGAATTCTGACGCTGCCGCCGCCGATTTCTGTACCATTTAATACAATATCGTATGCTTTTGCTCTACATCTTCCTGGGTCAGACTCGATAAACTCAACATCCTCTTCCATAGGCATTGTGAATGGGTGGTGCATAGCAACAAATCTTCCCTCTTCCTCTGAGTACTCAAATAACGGGAACTCTGTAATCCATAAGAAGTTGAATGTGTTCTTATCTAATAATCCAAGTCTCTCTGCCATCTCACATCTGAGTGCGCCAAGAACAGAGTAGACAATCTTTGCCTTATCTGCTGCGAATAATAATAAATCGCCCGCTTTACCCTCTAATCTCTCCACGATTGCTGCAAGTTCTTCTTCTGTCATGAATTTTGCAAATGAAGATTTGTATGTTCCGTCTTCGTTGATACAGATATAAGCAAGACCTTTTGCTCCATATCCTTTCGCAAAATCTACCAGTGCATCAATTTTCTTTCTTGGCATAGAACCCTGTCCTGTGATGTTGATACCTCTTACCGTACCGCCATTTGCGATTGCACCTGAGAATACAGAAAATCCACATTCTGCAACTAAGTCAGAAATGTCTTTCAACTCAAAACCAAATCTTGTATCCGGCTTATCTGAACCAAATCTGTCCATTGCCTCCTGCCATGTCATTCTCTTAAACGGAATCTGAATATCAATATCTAAAATTTCTTTCCAGAGTGTCTTTAACAATCTCTCGTTTACATCGATAACATCATCAATATCAACGAATGAGAGCTCCATATCAATCTGAGTAAACTCCGGCTGTCTGTCCGCTCTCAAATCTTCATCACGGAAACATTTTACAATCTGCATATATCTGTCATATCCAGAACACATCAATAACTGTTTGAAAATCTGTGGAGACTGTGGCAATGCGTAAAAATTACCCGGATGAACACGGCTAGGTACAAGATAATCTCTTGCTCCCTCTGGTGTACTCTTTGTGAGCATTGGAGTCTCGATTTCCAAGAAACCTTCTTCGTCCATAAACTTACGAACAAGTGTTGTAACTTTACTTCTTGTAATTAAGTTCTTCTGGATGCGTGGCTTTCTGAGATCTAAATATCTGTATTTTAATCTTACTTCGTCCTTTGTCTGAACATCATCATCAATCTGAATTGGAGGAGTCTGAGCCTCTGCGAGAATTCGAAGAGATGTAGCTACAACCTCAATATCACCTGTTGCAAGGTTCTCATTGACAGCTCCGCCTCTCTTCTGGATTGTTCCCTCTACTGCGATGACGAACTCATTACGAATGGTAGATGCCTTCTTAAATCCTTCTGCTCCTACGCTATTTTCATCGAACATAATCTGGAGAATTCCAGAACGGTCTCTGAGGTCTACAAAGATTAAACTTCCAAGATTTCTTCTCTTTGCTGCCCAACCCATAACTACAACTTTTTCACCAATATTTTTATTAGAGACTTCCGTACATCTGTGTGTTCTCTTCAGTCCCTTCATTGACTCTGCCATTTTCTACTCTTCCTTTCTATATGTTATAATACAACTTTCTTCGTGCTCTGCACTCTTGAAAATCTCAAATTCTTATCTAATTCGCACCATTTACAAAATTAACGATTTCATCTAATTTTAATGAAGTCTGCTCACCATTTTCCATATTTTTGACATTGGCAACACCCTCGTTAATCTCATTCTCACCGATAATAACTGTATATTTGGCATTTAATTTGTTTGCATATTTCATCTGAGCCTTGACACTTCTGTCCATATAGTCTGTCTCAACAACAACGCCCTTGTCTCTCAAGTCCTTTACAATCTGATATGCCTTTGCTTTTGCCTCTTTGCCAAGGATTCCAACATATAAGGTCACTGGGTCTTCCTGCTCTAACTCAACGCCCTCTTTTTCAAGGAAGTATAAAATTCTCTCAAGTCCCATACCAAATCCTGCTGACGGAATATCCTGTTTCTCATCAATCTCGTGAACAAGACCATCGTATCTTCCGCCGCCGCAGAGTGTAAATCCCTCTGAATTGACAAACTCAAATACAGTCTTTGTATAGTAATCAAGACCACGAACAATTCCTGTATCGATTTCATAAGGAATATTTAATTCATTCAAGATGCTCTTTAATTCCTCGAAATGTTCCTTGCACTCATCATCTAAATAATCGATTGTTCTTGGTGCATTTTTGATGACATCTTTATCGCCGTCAATCTTACAGTCAAGCACACGGAGAGGATTCTTTAACATTCTCTCTCGACATGTCTCACAGAGGTCTGCCTCATTGGATTTTAAATATGCAAGCAGTGCCTCATTGTATGTCTTTCTGCAATTGGCACAACCAATGCTGTTGATGTGTAATTTTGCATCTTTTAAACCTAACTTTTTAATAATTGTTGAGATTAAACTGATTAATTCCACTTCTACCATTGGGCTCTTAGAACCGACAATCTCAACACCAAACTGGTGATGCTGTCTGAGACGTCCGCTCTGTGGTTTCTCATAACGAAATGCCGGTGTCACATAAAATAATTTTTTAGGGCCTGGTTCCGCATACATATTGTGCTCAATGTAGGCACGAATGGCTCCTGCTGTTCCCTCTGGTTTTAATGTGATACTTCTGTCACCTTTATCTGTAAATGTATACATCTCTTTCTGAACAACGTCTGTTGTCTCTCCCACACCTCTCTGGAAAAGAACAGTGTGTTCAAAAACCGGTGTAATAATCTCCTTGATATTATATCTCTTTGCCTCTTCTCTGCAAATTCTCTCAATTACGGTACGTTTGTGCATACTTTCACCGTACCAGTCCTGTGTACCTCTTGGTGCCTGTGTAATCATCTTTTTCTTCCTTTCTTTCCTTTTGCTGTAATCGTTTTTTTATTTCTTCCATATTCTTTTTTATCAGAAACATTCTTTGAATCATCATGATTCGAAACCACAAATCCTGTCAACTGCTCAATCGGAGCACAATTCACTACAGTCAAAAAGGTTAAAAATATTTTCATATCGAAGTTTTTCACTTCGTCTATCATCAATTCAATTGCTGTCTCAACATCAAACGCATTTCTGTAAACTCGGTCTGACGTGAGTGCCGCAAATACATCACATACCCTGAGTATTCTTGCCATCAGTGGGATATTTTCACCGACAAGATTGCTCGGATATCCAGAACCATCAAAATTTTCATGGTGATATAATACAGCTCGTGCAATATCTTCATCAAAATCTTTCGTTTGCAGTATATCATATCCAATCTCGGAATGCATCCTAATATATCGCATTTTTTCAATATTCATGGAATCTTTACTGTAAATATAACTGTAGACCTTTATCTTTCCGATGTCGTGTACAATTCCCGCCATTGCAATTTTTTTGCAAAACTCCTCATCACATCCCAGCTCCTGTGCTATTTTGTATGATAAATTGCTCACAACAATTCCATGTGTAATCAGCTCTTCCACCCGATATTTGGAAATGTCCGCTGTTGCTGTTTCGACCATATCTGATTCTTTACCGGTCTTTTCCATATATATACTTTCTCTTTCTCTCTATCATATCGTCAATTCGTTCTATATAAGTTTTAACATCCTTGACATTCTCAATTCTCTCTATTACATTGCAGTCATCTGAAACCATTTTCGAAGAACCTCCTGCCCCAATCGCAAGAATGGTCTGCTTTTCTTCCATAATCAGGATATTGTAAATTCCCTCTTTTCCCGACTTTGCATATCCCACATTTTCAAGATTTCCTGCCATGTTTTTCTGCCTGTACAAATAGTATGGTCTGAGGCCTGTCTCCTGTGCAGTCTGAATCGTCACATCCATCAGTTCCTCACTGTTATGTATCTCATACTTTTTGCCCATTCTCTGTTCAAAATTCAGTCTGGCTGCACGCTTAACTGCAAGGGAATGAATGGTAAGACTGTCTGGTTTTAACTGTTTTACCATTTCCATACTCTGTCTGACATCTTCAATTGTCTCATTCGGAAGTCCCAGAATAAAGTCCATATTAATATTATCAAATCCCAGTTTTCTTGCCAGCTCATAGGATTCTAAAAACTGTGCCGTTGTATGATTTCTTCCAATCAGTTTCAGGGTATCGTCCTTCATGGTCTGCGGATTAATAGAAATTCTGGTAATATCATATTTTTTTATGACTCTGAGTTTCTCTTCCGTAATACTGTCCGGTCTTCCCGCCTCTATGGTATATTCATAGAGATGTTTTGTGTCAAAAATCTCTTCCACATATCCCAAAAGTTTATCTAGCTGTTTTGCTGAAAGCGCTGTTGGAGTTCCACCCCCAATATAAATGGTGCAAAGACGTTTTTCTTTATACGCCTCTGCACAAAATTTCATCTCTTTCATCATCGCATCGAGATATTCATCCACCCTGTTCTGAAATGCAGAGACAGGATTTGATGTAAAGGAACAATAGAGACATTTGCTCGGACAAAACGGAATACCAATATAAATACTGTAACCTTCTTCTATGTTACTCAGAATCTGGTGCTCTGTTCTGGAAATTTCCGTACTCTCTTTTATCTTCCCATCTGATAAATAGTAGTCTCTCTTCATTCGATGAAAGATTTCTTCATCCGAAAGACCTTCTTCTACCATCTTTGATGTAATTTTTGTCGGGCGAATTCCCGATAAAGTTCCCCAGGGCAATTCCTTGTGCGTATATCCGGATAAAATATCATAGAGCTGACGTTTCAGGGTATCCTTTGTCTCTTTTCTGTCATACTGACCATCCAGATAAATCTTTTCAAAACTTTTTCTTTCAATGACCTGTTCCCTGTCACAAAATGTCATCTCCATGTGGTAATCAGAAAAATCACAAATCAGAATATAATCATATGGTTCACCCATATCTGCTGCAGGTTTCTGACCTGTTACACTCTTTAATTCTTCCCCCGGATAGAATGATCTGATAATTCCCTGTATATCATATTCAAAATCAAACTGTCCCACAAAATTAATGAATATCATATATCATTCGTTCACTTCCTATCGTAGTTTCCCCCTCATGTCCTGCACAGACAAGTACATCATCATCCAAAACCATTAATTTATCTACAATGGAACGGATGATTGCACTCTGACTTCCTGTTGGAAAATCTGTTCTTCCATGTGAGTGATAAAACAGGGTATCACCACTGAATAAAATTTTCTCATCTTCCAAGAAATAGCAACAACTTCCCACAGTATGTCCCGGCGTATAAATAACCTGAAATGTCATTCCCGCAATAGAAAGAAGTTCTCCATCTCTCAGATATTTATCTGCCTCAACAGAAATTTTTTCTCCCATAATTTCTCTTGATAAATTATATCCTGATGTCAGCACTTCTTTTTCAGCCTCATAAGCATAAACCGATGCGCCAAAACGCTTTCTCAATGTATTAACTGCGCCAATATGATCACAATGTCCATGCGTGAGAAGAATTCCCACAAGATTTAACTTATTTTCAATCAAAATTTGTTCAATACGGAATGTATCATCACCCGGATCTACGACAACTGCATTATTTGCCTCTTTTCCATAGACAACATAGCAATTTGTCCTCACCGGTCCGACAATCAACTTTTTAATTTGTATATCCATACCTAAATTCCTTTTATTTTTATATTAAAGTCTTTCTATATCAATGATACTTTCTACATTTCTCATCTTTTCAATCAATTTATTCAGTTCAGCCGTACTGCTTACTTCGAATGACATAGAAATGGTAGCAAGTCCCTGTTTATTGGTACGCACATTCATATTTGTGACGTCAATTTCTCTCTCTGTTGTAATCTTTGACAAATCTGCAATAATACCAGTTCTGTTATTGGCATAGATTGTAATCTCTGCCATGTATTTTTCAGATTTTTTATCCGGCTGTTTCTGCCATTCTGCCTCTGCCAGTCTGCCTCTCTCTTCTTCACTCATACTCAGAATATTGAGACAGTCCGTTCTGTGAATGGAAATTCCTCTTCCTCTCGTAATATAGCCAATGATTTCATCACCCGGAACAGGATTACAACATCTTGAAAATCTCACAGCGACATCATCCATTCCCTTTACAATGATACTTCCACCCTTTGATTTTCCAACTATATTCTTCTCTTTATTTTCTTTTACAGATTCAAGAATTTCTTCATCTGAAATCTCTTTTCGGTTCTTCTTGTCATACTCTTCCAAAAGACGGTTAATAACCTGACCTTCCTTTAAGCCGCCATGACCAATTGCTGCAAGTACGGACTCCCAATCTCTGAAACCATATTTTCGCATAACAGTTTCTGTAAATTCAGATTTAATCAAATCACTGATTACAATGGACTTTGACTTGCAGTATTTTTCTAACAAATCTTTTCCTCTGGCGATATTGTCTTCTTTTAATTCAGCCTTAAACCACTGATTAATCTTGTTTCTCGCCTGTGTACTCTTGACAATTGCCAGCCAGTCCCTGCTCGGTCCTTTGGAATTCTGTGAGGTAATAATCTCAACTCTGTCTCCGTTCTGAATCTTATAATCAATTGGAACCATCTTTCCATTGACCCTTGCACCAATCATCGTATTTCCGACTGCACTGTGAATAGAATATGCAAAATCAATTGGTGTAGAACCTCTTGGAAGATTCTTGACATCTCCCTGTGGTGTAAAACAGAAAATACTCTCTGAATACAAATCAAGATCACTCTTCAACATACTCATAAATTCCTTGTTGTCTGAATAATCTCTCTGCCACTCAAGAATCTGTCTGAGCCAGCTCAACTTCGCCTCTTCTGTCTCCGCAGAATTCTTTCCATCTGCATTTTCCTTGTATTTCCAGTGTGCCGCAATACCCAGCTCAGCAGTCTTATGCATCTCAAAAGTACGAATCTGAATCTCAAACGGAATACCATTTGGGCCAATCAGTGTCGTATGAAGAGACTGATACATATTCTGTTTTGGCATCGCGATGTAATCCTTAAAGCGCCCCGGAATTGGCTTATACATCTCATGAATCAGACCTAGTACCGCATAGCACTCTCTGACATCATTTACGAGGATTCGGATTGCAAACAAGTCATAAATTTGGTCAAATGTCTTATTCTTATTTACCATTTTTCTGTACACACTAAATAAGTGTTTGACACGACCATCAATCTGCGCATGAATTCCCGCCTCTCCGATATATTTTCCAACTTCTTTAATGATTTCGTTCACAAAATCCTGTCGGAGTGCCTTTTTCTGCTCAATCTTCTCTGTGAGGTCCTTATATACATCTGGCTTTAAGTATTTCATAGACAAATCATCCAACTCTATCTTTATCTTTGAAATACCAAGTCTGTTTGCGATTGGCGAGTAGATTTCCATTGTCTCGCGCGATTTCTCAATCTGTTTATTTGGTGACTGATACTGCATCGTTCTCATGTTATGCAGTCTGTCTGCCAGTTTTATCAAAATGACACGAATGTCCTTTGCCATCGCCAGAAACATCTTTCTCAGATTCTCTGCCTGAAGTTCAACCTTGTCCTGCTCATAAGATAATCTGGTCAGTTTTGTAACTCCATCGACAAGAAGTGCAACCTCTTCGCCAAATTCTTTGGTAATATCTTCCGTTGTCATAACAGTATCTTCGACAACATCATGTAACAGTCCCGCGACAATTGTCTCTTTATCAAGTTCTAGCTCAGCTAGGATAATCGCCACTGAAACCGGATGAATAATGTAGGGTTCGCCTGACTTTCTCTTCTGATCCTTGTGGGCATCATAAGCAATTTTATATGCTTTCTGAATCATTGTGGTGTCCGTAGAAGGATGATATTTGTAGATACGGTGAATCAGAGTATTATACAACTGATTTGGATCATCAAAATCATTCTCTGCCTTTAAGACCTTTCCATCTACCACATAGTCCGTCTTTTCTGTCCACAGGGGCTCATCATTTCCAGTCGAAGTCACTTTGTTATCATTTTCTGATTTAAAATTGTTCATTTCTTCACTCATGATATCGCCTCTTTTCTGTTATTGTGGGTAAGTGTGTAAAAACTAATGTTTCTACACACTTAAATTTTTTGGATAATAATATAGTATAATTATTTTTGACTCAAAAAGCAACTATTAATCTTCTTTCCCCAGCATATAATTGATAAATTGTTGTGCTGTTCGTCCAGATAAGCCTCCATGACTGATTTCCCACTTATTTGCCTCCGCATATAATGTCTCCTCATCCACCTTGACACCATATTTATCTGCGAGAACTTTTACGATATTTTTAAACTCTTTTTTATCTGGCGCGCCATAATAGATGGATACGCCAAATCTTGCGGCAAGGGATAATTTTTCCTGAACCGTATCGGATGTATGAAGTTCCTCATCTCGGTCTGCCTTATCCTTAAATGTCTCTCTGATTAAATGTCTTCTGTTTGAAGTTGCATAAATCAAAACATTATTTGGTTTCTTTCCAAGCCCTCCTTCAATAACTGCTTTCAGATATTTATATTCAATCTCAAATTCCTCAAAAGATAAATCATCCATAAAGATAATAAATTTATAATTTCTGTCCTTAATAGTCTCAATCACTTCAGAAAGTCGCTCAAACTGGTGCTTATACACCTCAATCATTCGTAATCCTCTGTCATAATATTCATTCAAAATAGCCTTGATACTTGATGATTTACCAGTTCCTGCATCTCCAAAGAGCAGACAGTTATTCGCCTTCTTTCCATCCAGAAATGCCTCTGTATTGTCAACCAGTTTCTTTTTCTGAAGTTCATATCCCACAAGGTCATTTAAATAGATATGTTCAATGCTGGTAACAGGAATAATCTCTGTTGGCTCACCTTCATTGCACACAAGACGAAACGCCTTATTGAGTCCAAATTTTCCTACTCCAGAGCTCTCATAAAAATCAGTCAGACAGCGATAACATTCTGAAATCTCAACAGCCTCTTCCATCTGTTTTGTCAATTCACAAATTCTGTCACGAATTCTCTTGTTAAATACCTTACTTGTTCTTCCGCCATTTTTATAATCCAGAATCATGGAGACCGCATCGGTATGAAGTGCCTTATCAATCTGTGTGATGTCATAATCAAACAATGCCTTAAAAATCTCTAAATCGTGAACTGCAATCTGATTGATT